>NZ_JBGWAB010000107.1:0-29628 GCF_041862025.1 Streptomyces sp. AB3(2024) | reverse complement strand
GGCGTGGACGGGGCTGGCGAAGCTGGCGACGGGTCTGGTGATCGCGTCGATGCCGGGGATCGGTACGGCGTTCTGGCTGGCCGATGACAAGGACCTGCCGCCGTGGATCCGGGATTCGCGCACGGCGATGAAGGAGACGGGCAAGGCGCTGGTCGCGTGGGACGAGTGGGGCAAGAACCCGGCGCGCGCCGCCGGCGCGGTCACCTTCAACGTGCTGACGACCGTGTTCACCGGTGGTGCGGGTACGGCGGCGAAGGCGGGCACGGTCGGCAAGGTCCTGTCCGTGGCCGGCAAGGCGGGCCGCCTGATCGACCCGATCACCTACATCGGCAAGGCCGGTTCCTTCGCCAAACTCAAGATCGGTGACCTCTTCGCGAACCTGGGCAAGGCCGACGGCGCGTTCCCGAAGATCGACGACGTGATCTGGAAGGACCTCCCGAAGGCGGATGCCCCCGGGATCACCTTCCCGCACCCCGAGGACACCGTCCGCCTCCCCGACGACGCCCTGGGCCGTCCCCAGTTCTACGACAAGACCACCAACCAGCTCCTGGACCACAACGGCCTGCCCAAACAGGACCTCACCGCCGTCCCCAAGGGTGCCGACCACCCCCTGGCCGAAGTCCCCAAGCACGAGAACGTCCCGGCCACCGTCGGCGCCCACACCGCCGACGCCACCGCCCACACCCCGGGCGGCACGGCCGGCCACACCCCGGGCGGCGCGGTAGACCACACCCCCGGCGGGGTCGCGGACAACGGCGCCCACAACAGCCACACCGAACCGGGCAGCGGAACGGGCACGGGCGGCCACGGCGGCACGGACACCACCCCCACCGGCGGCACCGCCCACGGCTGCGACGGCGGTGGAGTCCCGCACCAGGGCGGCTCCGGCCTCCCCGACATCCCCGACAACCTCGGCCACGGCGGCCACGGCGGCCACGGCGGCGACGGCGGCGGCCCGGTGGCTCCCGGCCACGACGGGCGCCCGGAGCTCCCGCCGCACCGGGACAACGCGCACCAGTACACGAACGCCGAACGCAAGCAGATCATGGAGTACCAGGTCCACAGGGCGAACGACCCGGCGGACCCTTATTTCAAGAAGTACTACAACAAGCTCGGCTATCGTCTGCGGGCCGACGTGCCGGACCACACCGGCCTGGTCCCGCCGCAGCTCGTGGAGACCGCTCCCGACGTCTGGGTTCCGAAGTCGGACATTCCCCCGCCGGTTCCCCCGGACTACCTGGGCAAGGCGACCTCGGTCGACCACACCCACCCCTCCGTCACCCACGAAATGAGGGACTCGCTCGACCAGGCGGCGAAGGACCGTCATGACGCCATCGTCAACGACAAGGGTCCGCACGACGCCTATGGAGATGCCAAGGCGGCACACAAGGCCGCTCCAACTCTGGAGAACCAGGCCGCTCTCGACGCGGCCAAGGCGCACCACGCGCCGTTCCACGAGGCCCTTTCCAAGCAGAGCGAGGCCTACGGCGAAGCCGTGGCCCGGGAACACGCGATACCGAGAGAGTTCCCCGGCGCCCAGGAACAGAAGCTGCACGGCCCGGCCAACGGCAACGACCAGTTCGACCAGGTGTACAAGCGCGGTGACCGGTACGTCGTGGTCGAGGCAAAGAGCCACGTCACCACCGACCTGGGTGAGCGCCGTGTAGGTGGTGTCCGGGTTTCGCAGGGTACGCGCACCTACTTCAAGGACATTCTTGAGCAAATGAAGATCCGCGGAGAAAAGATCCAGAGCGAAGCTGATTTGCACGAAGCACTCAAGGCGGCGCTGGACGCGAACCCGCCGAGGATAGATTACGTCGTCGTCAAGGGGGCGGATAATACGGGCACTTATGCCGGATACACTATGCGCCGATTCGATCTCACCAAATGACAGGGGAAGCGATGACCGTCTTCGTGGCCGGCCATTCGGAGCCGAGGCCCGCGAGTTCCGACTGGGTCAACAGGCTTGGTGATCACCTCACGAGGGACATCGACGCTCTTGGCGCGTCTTCCCGGAATTTCGACTCTGTGTGGAGCGATGCCACCTTCTACAGCGAAGCCCGGTTCCGGGTGGACCCGCAGGGAGCCGAACTGGCCACGTGGGAAGCCGTGGTCGCGACTGCGCAGTTGGGGTCCGCGTTGTTCCGTACAGCGGGGATGACCGAGGGGTCGGCCGAGGTGCGGATCCACCACGAGATGCGGACGCTGCAGGCGATCGGGCCGGTCCCGTACGCACACGCGCAGTCCTGGATCGAGGCGTTCTGGTTCGCGATCATCACGCGTGACCAGCCGAAGATGACCGCGCTGTGCGAGTTGCCGCTCGACGTATTGCGGGCATCGGGCGCGGATCACGACGACTACCTCTACCACTGGGTCGCGACGCTCCAGGCGTACTGGCTCAAGCGGCCGGAAATGGTGCCGGAACTGACGCTGACGTTCCAGCGGTCGCACCCGGACGTGGCGGTCATCGCGGGGCGTGAATACATCCAGCAGGTGGCCTATCCACCGATCAACCTGTTCTACAAGTTCCTCCGGAAGGACGAGGAGGGATTCCACGCCACGCTGCTGGAGGCCCTCGAACTCCACAAGCAGTACTGGACGGCCACCCCCGAACGGACCGACAGTATCCGGGGTCTGGTGCCGATCGGCATCCTCGCCGTCGCCTGTCTCGCCTATGACGGCGGGATCCCGGTCGATGTCGTATCCCCGTACCTGCCCGAGCACCTGCTGAAGCGTTCCTGGGTAGGCGAGTTCGAGGTGTGACGTGTCGCTTGTGGCGGACAAGGGGTTCACAGGGTGGGCGGGGTGACCGGGTGTGAGGAGCTCCCGGGCCTCCGGTTCACCGGGGCAGTCCGCCGAATTGATCTCATCCCAGGAAAAAGGCAGACGATGAACGTTTTCGTTGCCGGCCATTCGGAGCCGAGGCCCGCCAGCGTGAACTGGGTCGAAGGGCTCGGTGAGCGTTTGGCCCGGGATGTCGAGGCGCTCGGATCGACGCCCCGGAAGCTCGGGACCGTATGGCAGGACGCCGCCTTCTACGTCGACGCCCGCTTCCGGGTGGATCCACAGGGTGCCGAGCTGGGGACCTGGGAGGCCGTGGTCGCAGCGGCGCAGTTGGGTTCCGCGCTGTTCCGTGCGGCGCAGATGACCGAGGGGTCGACCGAGGTCCGCATTCACCATGAGATGCGTACGCTGCAGGCCACGGGCCCGACGCGCTACACGCATGCGACGGCCTGGCTCGAGGCGTTCTGGTTCGCGATCATCACGCGCGACCAGCCGAAGATGACCGCGCTGTGCGAGGTGCCGCTCGACGTGCTCCGGGCTTCGGGCTCCGATCACGACGACTACCTCTACCACTGGGTCGCGACGCTCCAGGCGTACTGGCTCAAGCGGCCGGAACTGGTGCCGGAACTGACGCTGACGTTCCAGCGGTCGCACCCGGACGTGGCGGTCATCGCGGGGCGTGAATACATCCAGCACGTGGCCTATCCGCCGATCAACCTTTTCTACAAGTTCCTCCGGAAGGACGAGGAGGGATTCCACGCCACGCTGCTGGAGTCCCTCGAACTCCACAAGCAGTACTGGACGGCCACCCCCGAGCGGGCCGAGGACATCGACGGACTGGTGCCGATCGGCATCCTCGCCGTCGCCTGTCTCGCCTACGACGGCGGCATCCCCGTCGACGTCGCGTCCCCTTACCTGCCCGAGCACCTGCTGAAGCGTTCCTGGGTCGGCGAGTTCGAGGTCTGATGCACACGCCGAGGCCCTCCGGGACGAGTCCCTGCCCGGCCGGGCCGTCTAGAACAGTTCCGCGAGCGCTTCGGGGCTGATGGCGATCGGGGCCGGGCGGTAGGCGGGGGGCTTCGTGTCCGTCAGTTCACGGACCAGGAAGTCCCAGCAGCGCGTGCGGACGTAGGACAGGCAGTCGAGGAAGGTGTGCTCGGCCCCGGGGACCACGAGCAGCTCGAAGTCCTTGCCCGCGGCGAGGAGCCGGTCGGCGAGGCGCAGGGTCTGGTCGGGGTGGACCTGGTCGTCCATTTCGCCGTGGACGAGGAGGAGTTTGCCCTCCAGCCGGTCGGCGAGGTCGACGTTGGAGGTGCGGGCCCAGGCCTCGGGGTTGTCGGCGCCGTCGTAGGTCTCGACGAAGCCCAGGTTGAAGTGGCGGGCGTCGTGCGAGCCGGAGAGGGCGACCCCGGCCTTGTAGACGTCGGGGAAGTCGAGCATGGCGCGGGCCGCCGCGAAGCCGCCGCCGGAGTGGCCGAGGACGCCGGCGCGGTCCAGGTCCATCCACGGCCGGGTCAGGGCGAGCTGGCGCAGTGCCGCGGCGTGGTCTGCCAGGGAGCCGGCGTCGGCCAGGTGGCCGTAGGAGGCGTCGTGGAAGGCCTTGCTGCGGCCGGGGGTGCCGCGTCCGTCCAGTGCGATCACCACGAAGCCGAGGGCGGCGAGCGGCTCCGCGTCGAGGCCCATGCCGCCGGGGTCGAAGCACGGGGCGACCCGGGTGACCTGCGGGCCGGGGTAGACGTGGTCCACCACCGGGTAGTGGTGGTCGGGGTCGAAGCCGCGGGGGTGGTAGAGGATGCCGTAGATGTCCGTCACGCCGTCGGCCGCCTTGACGCGGAATCGTTCCGGCGCGGTCCAGCCGGTCGCCGTGAGCCTGCTGATGTCGGCGCGCTCCAGCTCCGTCAGGACGCGGCCGGACCAGTCGAGGACGCGGGTCACCGGCGGGGTGTCCACGGTGGACGCGGAGTCGATGAAGCAGTCCCGGCCGGGCGAGACGGTGACCACGTGGTCGAGGTCGTCGTCGGTGACCTTGGCGAAGCCGGAGCCGTCCAGGGAGGCGCGGCAGACCGTGCGCCGGTACGGGTCCTCCTCGACGAGCCCGGAGGCGGTGAAGTACACCACCCGCTCGGCCTCGTCGACGTGCAGGATCTGGCGCACGGCCCACTCGCCGGAGGTCACCTGCCCCAGGAGCGCGCCGGTGCGCAGGTCGTAGCGGTAGAGGTGGCCCCAGCCGTCGCGCTGCGAGTACCAGAGCACCTCGTCGGCGAGTACGCGCACGATCGGCGGCTCGTACGCCCACTGGTTGGGCTCGACGCGGGTGGCGCCGGTCTCGCCGAGGACGGCGGTGACCTCGCCGGTCGCCGGGTCCATGCGGTGCAGGGTGAGGGTGCGCTGGTCGCGGGGACGGTCCAGGTAGTACACGGCCGAGCCGTCCGGGGCCCACCACGCCCACTTGGTCGCGATCGGCGACAGCTGCGGCATGAGCAGCGGGTCGGCCTGGGCGCGGACGACGGTGCCGTCGGCGACGTTCAGTACGACCAGCCGGGCCTGGGGGACGTGCTCGTCGCCGGGGTAGGCGTAGCGCTGGGTGTGCAGGAGGGGCGCTCCGCCGTCGGCGGGCCGGGCCTGTACGAGGTGGGTCTCGCGGACCTCGCGTTCGTCGCTCTGGTGGGCCAGGACCCTGGTGGAGTCGGGCGACCAGGCCAGCGCGGGCGGCAGGTACGGGAGGCCGATCTTGGCCAGCAGGGTGGTGTTGGCGTTGCAGTCGGGGCCGGGGCCGTACTGGTTGCCGGGCTCGCCGTCCGTGGTCAGCGGCCACTCGCGGCCGTCCGGCAGCGAGCGGGCCCACAGGTCGTGCCCGCGGCGGGACACCGCGACCTTGCCGTCGGGCGAGGTGACCTCCAGGGGGCTGCCCTGCGGGGTCAACTCGGCGTGCTCGCAGACGTAACCGTCCAGGCCGCAGCGCCAGTACGCGCCCAGCGCGAAGAACTCGACCGCGTTCGCGGCCGGCTGGAGGTCGATGGCCGCGAACGGCAGGGCCTCGGGGTCGACCGGCTGACCGGAGGCGTCGGCCAGCGCGGCGGCGAGCCGCGCGTGGTCGAAGGCCGGCTCACGGGTGCCCGCCGCCGGGTCGACGAGGACGAAGCGCCTGCCGGCGCCGTCGCTCACGGCGTACCAGAAGCGGGCGCCCCCGTCGATCCACTGCGGCCTGACCCTGTCGGCGGTGACGAGCTCGCCGGGGCGGGCGGGGCGGCTGAGGAGCTGTTCGGCGGCCCGGTAGTCCTGATCGGTGGTCATTCTTCTCGCCCTTTGCCGGAGTTGGAGTCGATGTCGAGGGGGGGTGGTGGGGGGATCGTCACAGGCTGCGGGCGGTGATGTTCCCGTGGTCGGTGGTCGCGCGGATGGTGAGGCCGGCGGTGCCCCCGGTGTTCGCGAGGCCGTTGTGGATGCGGCCGTGGCCGGTGCCGGCGTCGAGGGAGGCGCAGACGCCCCGGGCGGCGCCGACGGTCACGTCGCCGGCCCGGGTGCGCAGGGTGAGGGCGCCGTCGTGGGCTTCCGTCACGCGGATGTCGCCCTTCTGGGTGCTGATGTCGGCGTCACCGCGAAGGCGGCCGACGCAGATGTCGCCGGCGAGGGCGGTGAGGCGGGCGCCCGCGGCCTCGTCGAGCTCGATCGAGCCCTGGGAGACCTCGAAGGCGACCTCGCCGAGGCGTCCGACACCGCGGAGTTCGCCGGCGGCGGCCTTGGCCTCGACGCGGGAGCCGGCGGGCAGCTGGACGGTCACCTCGACGGAGCCGGTGGCGCCGAGGACCTGGTTCTTCGGCGCCGGGGTGGTGATCCGCAGGACGCCGTCGTGGAAGTCGACGGTGGTCTGCTGCGCGATCTTGACGTCGCGGCTCCTGGAGGCGTTCGAGGGCAGGATCTCGACGGTGGTGTCGTCCCGGTCGGTGGCGATGAAGCGGACGCGTCCGGCGGGGACGGCGAGGACGGTGGAGACCGGGGCGGGGGTCTGGAACTTCTGCATGATGTTGCTTCCTTCGGCTGTTTTCGTTTTCCGACTCCGCAAAAGCTACGTTGCGTTCGCAGAGCAGGCAACAGACTCGTTGCGAAAGAGTGACATCTTTGCAGGTCAGATACCGAATTTCGTTGCAACGGTATGAGACTTAACGCAACAATCACGACCATGAGCGTTGCAATGAATTGGGCGTGAACGCTATGCTGGAGGCGCCGGGGCCACGAAGGGCCGCTGAGGGCCGCCGAAGGCCACGCACGAAGGAGACCGCGATGCCGGGAGGCAGGCTCACCCAGCAGGAACGCCAGCAGATCGCGCTGGGGGTGGCCGACGGCCTCGCCTATGCGGAGATCGCCAGGCGCCTCGACCGCCCCACCTCGACGGTCACCCGCGAGGTCATGCGCAACGGCGGCCCCACCGGCTACCGCGCCGACCTGGCCCAGCGCGCCACCGAACGCCGCACCCACCGGCGCGGCCAGACCGCGGCCCGCAGCCCCCAGACGCCCCCACCGGCGCACGGGCGCGACCCCGAGGCGCTGCGCGCGTACGAGGAGACGTTCACCACCGTCCTCGTGCAGTCGGGCATGCCCACGATGATGGCCCGGGTGCTGACCTGCCTGTTCACCACCGACGAGGGCAGCCTCACCGCGTCGGAACTCGTCCAGCGCCTCCAGGTCAGCCCGGCGTCCGTCTCCAAGGCGATCAGCTACCTCGACGGCCAGGGCCTCGTCCGCCGCGAACGCGACGAACGGCGGCGCGAACGCTACGTCGCCGACAACGACGTCTGGTACCAGTCCATGATGGCCAGCGCCCGCGGCACCGCCGTGCTCGCCGAAACCGCCCGCCAGGGCGTCGGCGTCCTCGGCGCCGACACGCCCGCCGCCGTCCGCCTCGAAAACATCGCCCGCTTCGTCGACTTCGTCTCCGAGAGCATCTCCCGCGCCGCCGACCAGGCGCGCGACATCCTCCACCCGAAGCCCGAGGGCACCCCGGCCGACGCCGTCCAGGCCGACACCGCCCAAGATGACGCCGCCCAGGCCGACCGCGCAGCGGCCGACACGGTCGACACCACCGCCGCCGCCACCGACACCACTGCGACGGGCCCGGAGCGCGGATAGCCGGCCGCGACGCACGCGTGCGGCCGAGGCCGCGGACGGGCCGCCCTAAAGGGCGTCCCGTTCCGCGGCCTCGGCCGTCTCCGCGAGGAGCTTGATGCGTGCCAGACGGCGGTCCCAGTCGGCCGCGAGGGCGGCCATCCAGCGGGCCGTCGCGTCCAGTGCCGCGGGCCGGACCGCGTACCGCACCTCACGCCCCACCCGTCCCCCGCGCACCAGACCGGCGGCCTCCAGCACCGCGAGGTGCTTGACCACGGCCTGGCGCGAGACGGGGACCCCCTCGGCGAGGGTGGTCGCGCTGGCCTCGCCCCGCGCGGCGAGGAGGTCGAGCAGCAGGCGCCGCGTGGGGTCGGCGAGCGCGGCGAGTACGCCATCCACGCCCTCCGCGCCGCCCGGCCTCGGTTCCGTCACGCCGAGGACTCCTCGGCCCGCTTCTTGAACGCGTCGAGCACCTGCGGCCAGCCGCCGGTGTTGTCCTCCAGCGCCTTGGCGCGCACTTCCTCGGCCCCGGCGAGCCCCGCGAAGCCGCTCTCGACGACGCGCAGCCGCGTCCCGTCGCCCTCCGGCGTCAGGGTGAACTCCACGAGGGTGGTGTTGTCCCCGCGCAGTTCCTCGCCCGGGAAGGCGCTGGCCCAGCGGTACGCGACGTACGTCGGCGGCTCGACCTTCTCCACGCGCACGGGGAAGTCCCCGTACTTGGGGTTCTTCGCCAGCATCGACTCGCCCTCCCGGGCGACGGTCCCGGCCACGCTCTCCGGTTCGGCCACCCAGAACCCGGGTTCGGTCACCAGCGACCAGACCCGCTCCAGCGGCGCTTCGATCAGGGTTTCGCGTTCGATCCTGTCCTGGATCATGACGAGCCTCTTTCCTCGACACCATTGATGCAACTCCAGGGTTGCACCTAACCCCCTCCTTGCGCAACCGGAAGGTTGCACATCCCGGGTGGCCGGTCACGCCCCCGCGGACAGGCGGTCCTCCAGTTCCCGGGGGAGCGGGTAGACGCGCTCCGCGGGGAGCAGCCGCTGGGACTTCGCGGCATGCCCGGCCCGGATCAGGGACGCCGCCTTGCGGACCTGTGGGGTGAGGTCGGTGAGGCCGACGACCCAGTCGTCGGCGAACGTGCGGATCAGGTTCCGGCCGATGCCGACCTGGATGCTGTAGTGGTTGAGCGCCGCCCCGCGCACCGACCGCTCCGGGTCCCACTGGACGTGCACGGCCGCCCCGGCCACAGCGGCCGGGTCCGCTGTCGTGAGCACCGCCCGGGAGAGGGCGTGCTCCCAGCCCTCCCGGGTCATCCGCACCGCGAGGACGCGCTCCTGGCCGGGTTTGCGGGCCCAGTTGCTGCGGTGCATCAGCCACGTGAACGACGGCTTGATCCACGTCATCCGGTGGAACGAGAACGGCGGGACGAAGCGGCCCGCCCGCAACGCCGCGTCGGCGATGGCGGGCGCGTACGCCTGGTAGACCACGATCGTGTGGGCGTCGTAGTCGGCACGGATCTGATGCTGGGGCGCCATGAGCCGCACCCTGCCACCCGTCCCGCCGGCCTCGCGAACCGTTTTCGCAGGCCGGCCCCCGGAGCCGCGCGGGTGACGCGCCCGGACGGGAACCTGCGGGTGGCGGCGTGCGTTCGTGCGCACCCCGAGCGCGGCACGGCAGCCGCCACCCCACGACCCGCACTCGTCAAGGCAGGAAACACTCCCTTGGCGTCCCCTCGCGACGAATCGCTCAACACAAGGGTGATCAACAGGTGACGAACCGTCAACACCTCGTTAGAGGTACACGCGCGGTTCCCGCCTCCGGGCAAATTCTTGGTCGGGGCGTACGGCGGGCGCCGCCGGTTCCGCGCGGTCGATCTCGCACCAGATCCGTTTGCCCGCGCCCTCGCGCTGCCAGCCCCACCGGTCGGCGAGCCCGTCCACCAGCTCCAGCCCGCGCCCGCCCGTGTCCTCACCGCAGGCCTGCCGGCGGGCCGGCGCCCGGTCACTGGTGTCGGCGACCTCGACCCGTACGCCCGGCCCGCCGAACAGCATCCGCAACACGGCCGGACAGCCCGTGTGCACGACCGCGTTCGTGACCAGCTCGGAGATCAGCAGGACCAGCGTCTCGGCGAGCGGCTCGTCGTCCCCTATGCCGGACCACGCCAGCCTGGACCGGGCCCACCGGCGGGCCCGGCCGACCTCGGCGGGATCCGGTCCTACCTCAAGCTGCACCTGAAGCACCTGCACCGCTCACACCATCCGAACCGGCGGACACTTCGCCTCGCGACGGGGCGGGACCACCGCTCGTGATCCCCTTGCCGAGCAGCATGGTTGACATACAGTCACCACAACAAGCGCTTCGGGCATATTCCAGCGCGAAGGAGTAGGCGTGGTGCATACTGTGCGGCGCTCGCGCCGCTCAACCGCTCGCATTCGTGGGAGCGTACCGGAGCACACCCCTGCCTCCGGCCCGGATCGGGGCGGGCGAAGGACACAAACCGATATCAACTCTCTGTAATCGGACATGCGTCCCGCGTCGTTCCTCCCGTGCCCCGCCCCGGCCGGCCCCGGCCCGGCCGCGCCCGCGCGGCCCCGCTCCCGTCACAGCCTGCTACCTACGGAACCGCCTCCTCCAGCAGCCGCTCCGCCAGGAACTCCTGCGCCCGCGCCGCCGTGCCCCACTGCCGCGCCCGCACCCACGCCCGCTTCAGGTGCAGGTGCACGTCCGCCTCCCAGGTGAAGCCCATCCCGCCGTGCACCTGGAGGCAGTCCCGTGCGCCCCGCAGCGCCGCCTCGTCGGCCAGCAGTTTGGCCGCCGCGATCTCCGCGCCGTCCGCCGTCACCGCCGCCGCGTAGACCGCCGTACGGGCCACCTCGGCGCGCACCAGCATGTCCGCGCACAGGTGCTTGACCGCCTGGAACGCTCCGATCGGCTGCCCGAACTGCTCGCGCTCCCCCGCGTACCGCACCGCCAGCTCGACCGTCCGCAGTGCGCTCCCGACCTGCAGGGCCGCCGTCAGCAGCGCCCCCTCCTCCCGGTACGCCTCCACCTGCGCACCCCCGGCCGGTTCCGCCCGCCACAGCGGGGTCAGCGGGTCCGCCGAGCGCACCGGGGTCCCGGCGGGGAGCGGGTCCGCCCCGAGCACCGCGTCGGCGTCGCCCAGGTGCGCCACCAGCGGGCCGTCCAGGTCGAAGGCGGTGACCACGGCCGTCCCCTCCGCCGCGCCGGGGACCGTCCCGGCGGCCAGGTGGGTGGCCACCAGCGGCCCCGGCAGCAGGGCCCGCCCGGCCTCCTCGAAGACGAGGACCGCCTCGGGCAGGCCGAGCCCGACCCCGCCCCGCTCCTCCGGCAGGCGCAGCGCGAAGAGCCCCGCCCCGCCCAGCTCCCGCCACAGGGCCCGGTCCAGGGCGCCCCCGGCGTCCACCGACGCCCGCAGGGCCTCGCGCCCGTACCGGCCGGCGAGGAGGTCCCGTACGCCCGCCCGCAAGGCCCGCTGGTCCTCCGTCGGCTGGAAGTCCACGGCGCTCACCGCCCCTTCGGAAGGCCGAGGATCCGCTCGGCGACGATGTTGCGCTGGATCTGCGAGGTACCCGCCGCGATCGTGTACGAGAGGGACGAGAGCCGGTCCAGGGTCCACTCCTCCTCCAGCGAGAGGGAATCCGCGCCCAGCACCTCCGCGGCCGCGTCGTAGAGCTCCTGGCGGGCGTGGGAGTACGCCAGCTTGAAGACGCTGCCGCCCGTGCCGGGGACGCCGCCGCAGCGCTGCGCCTCACTGACGTTCCACTGCGTCAGCCGCCACAGGGCCCCGAACTCCCCGTGGAGCCTTCCGAGGGTGCGCCGCAGCACGGGGTCGTCCCAGCGGCCGTTCGCCTTGGCGGTACGGGCCAGCATGGCCAGGGTGCGCCGGCAGGCGACGACCTCGCCGACGAAGGCGGTGCCCCGTTCGAAGGACAGGGTCACCATCGTCACGCGCCAGCCGTCGTTCTCCTCCCCGACCCGGTTGGCGACCGGGACCCGCACCTCGTCGAGGAAGACCTCCGCGAACTCGGCCGACCCGGCGAGGGTGCGCAGCGGCCGGACCGTGATCCCGGGCGCGTCCATCGGCATGGCCAGCCAGGAGATCCCGCGGTGTTTGGGGGCCTGCGGGTCCGTGCGCACCAGCAGCTCGCACCAGTCGGCGACCTCCGCGTGCGAGGTCCAGATCTTCGATCCGGTGACGACGTACGCGTCCCCGTCGCGCACCGCCCGCGTGCGCAGGGAGGCCAGGTCGGAGCCGGCGCCGGGCTCGCTGAAGCCCTGGCACCACACCTCGTCGCCGCGCAGGACGGGCGGCAGCCAGCGGGCGCGCTGCCCGGCGGTGCCCTCGGCGGCGATGGTCGGTCCGGCGTGCAGCAGGCCGACGAAGTTCGCGCCGACGTAGGGGGCGCCGGCGCGTTCGGTCTCCTCCAGGAAGATCAGGTGCTGGGTCGGGGTGGCGCCGCGTCCGCCGGCGTCGACGGGCCAGTGCAGGCCCGCGTACCCGGCGTCGTACAGCCTGCGCTGCCAGCCCAGGTCGTAGGCGCGGCGGCCGGGCCAGTCGTCCGGGGAGGGCCTGGCGGGCAGCTCGGGCAGGGTCTTGCCCAGCCACTCGCGCAGTCGGGCCCGGAAGTCCCTTTCCTCCTCGGTGTAGGTGAGGTCCATCAGGTGAGGTCCAGGCCGAGCATGCGGATGGCGTTGCCGCGCATCAGTTTGTGGACGGTCTCGGCGTCGAGGTCCTTCACGTGGTCGAGGGCGACCTCCCTGGTGTGCGGGAAGGTCGAGTCCACGTGCGGGTAGTCGGTCTCGAAGGTGGCGTTGTCGCGGCCGACGACGTCGAGCGAGGCGATCCCGTGCTTGTCGCGGAAGAAGCAGCAGTAGATCTGGCGGTAGTAGTACGTGGACGGCGGCTCGGGGATCAGGTCGCGGACCCCGCCCCAGGCGCGGTGCTCGCGCCAGACGTCGTCGGCGCGTTCGAGGGCGTAGGGGATCCAGCCCATCTGGCCTTCGCTGTAGGCGAGGGTGAGCCTCGGGAACTTCACGAGGGCCCCGCTGAAGAGGAAGTCCATCATCGAGGCCATGGCGTTGTTGAAGCTCAGCGAGGCCTGGACGGCGGGCGGGGCGTCCGGGGAGGCCGCGGGCATCTGGGACGAGGACCCGATGTGCATGTTCACGACCGTGCCGGTCTCCTGGCAGACGGCGAAGAAGGGGTCCCAGTAGCCGGAGTGGATGGACGGCAGCCCCAGGTGGGTGGGGATCTCGGAGAAGGTCACCGCGCGGACGCCGCGGGCGGCGTTGCGGCGGATCTCGGCGACGGCCAGGCCGATGTCCCAGAGCGGGATGATGCACAGCGGGATGAGGCGGCCGCCGCTGTCGCCGCACCACTCCTCGACCATCCAGTCGTTGTAGGCGCGCACGCAGGCGAGGGCGACCTCCTTGTCGTGGGCCTCGGCGAAGGTCTGGCCGCAGAAGCGCGGGAAGGTCGGGAAGCAGAGGGAGGCCTCGACGTGGTTGAGGTCCATGTCGTCGAGGCGCGCCTTGGGGTCCCAGCAACCTCGGCGCATCTCCTCGCGGGTGATGCCCTCCAGGGTCATGTCGTCGCGGTCGAAGCCCACGGCGGCGATGTTGCGCTTGTACGGGAACTTCAGGTCCTCGTAGATCCACCAGTCGGTCGGCGGGCCGTCGGGGTCCATGGAGATGACGTACTTGCCGCCGGTGTAGACGAGCTCGCCGATGCCCGCCGTGAGGGCCTTGGGGCCGCGGTCCCGGTACTTGGCCGGCAGCCACACGTCGAACAGGTGGGCCGGTTCGATGACGTGGTCGTCGACGCTGATGATCCGAGGCAGTTCCATGGTCTCCCCAATCCGATCTGATGGATCGTCAGAAACAAGCTAGCCCCGCCACCCCTGGACCGACAAGCGTCCGAGGCCTACGCTCTGCGCTTGATCTGACTAACCGTCAGACTCCTTGCCCACCGTCGACTGCCACGCCCAGGGGAGGTCCGGGATGACGGACATCGGGACGGATCCGAGCAGCTGCGCCACCCTGTGGGAACTGGTCTCCCGGCGGGCCGCCCGCACCCCGGACGCACCCGTCCTCATCGAGGCCGCCGACGACCCCGCCGACGACCGCGTCCTGACCTTCGGCGCCCTGCACGGGCGCGCCGAACGCACCGCGGCCGGGCTGTACGGCCTGGGGGTGCGCCCCGGCACGGTCGTCGCCTGGCAGCTGCCCACCCGCATCGAGACGGTGCTGCTCTCGCTCGCCCTGGCCCGGCTCGGCGCCGTCCAGTCGCCGGTGATCCCCTTCTACCGCGACCGCGAGGTGGGCTTCGCGCTGCGCGAGGCCAAGGCCGAGTTCTTCGCCGTGCCCGGCGTCTGGCGCGGCTTCGACCACACCGCGATGGCCGCCCGGATCGGCGCCCGCGGGGTCTTCGAGGCCTACGGCTCCCTCCCCGACGGCGACCCCGCCGTGCTGCCCCCACCGCCGGCCGACGGGACCTCCGTACGGTGGATCTACTGGACCTCCGGCACCACCTCCGATCCCAAGGGCGTCCTGCACACCGACCGCTCGCTCATCGCGGGCGGCACCTGCCTCGCCGACGCACTGCGGCTGACCCCCGCCGACGTCGGCTCGATCGCGTTCCCGTACGCGCACATAGGCGGCCCCGACTACCTGGTGATGCTGCTGCTGTACGGGTTCCCCGCGGTGCTCTTCGAGAAGTTCGCGCTGCCCGACGCACTGGACGGCTACCGGCGCCACGGCGTCACCGTCGCGGGCGGCTCCACCGCCTTCTACTCCCTGTTCCTGACCGAACAGCGCAAGGACCCGGGGACGCGGCTCATCCCCACCCTGCGCCTGCTCGCCGGCGGCGGCGCCCCCAAGCCCCCGGAGATCTACCACGCGGTGGTGCGCGAGCTGGGCTGCCAGCTCACCCACGGGTACGGCATGACCGAGGTCCCGATGATCACCATGGGCTCCCCGGACGACACCCCCGAGAACCTCGCCACCACCGAGGGCCGCCCCCCGCGCGGCATGTCCGTCCGCATCACCACCCCGCAGGGCGCACCCCTGCCCGCCGGAACCGACGGTGAGGTGCGGCTGCGCGGCGAGGCCGTCTGCCGGGGCTACCTGGGCCGCGAGGACTCCGCGGAGGTCTTCGACGCCGACGGCTACCTGATCACCGGCGACCTCGGCCACCTCACCGCCGACGGCCACCTGGTCCTCACGGGCCGCAGCAAGGACGTGATCATCCGCAAGGGCGAGAACATCTCGGCCAAGGAGATCGAGGACCTCCTGCACCTGCTCCCGGCCGTGGGCGACGTCGCCGTCATCGGCCTGCCGGACCCCGAACGCGGCGAGCGCGTCTGCGCCGTGATCGAGCAGCCCCGGGGGGCTGCGCCACTGACCCTGCCCCAGCTGACGGCCCACCTGCGGGCCCAGGGCCTGTCCCCGCACAAGCTCCCCGAGCAACTGGAACTGGTCGAGGCCCTGCCCCGCAACGACGCCCTGCGCAAGGTCCTCAAGTACCGCCTGCGGGAACGCTATTCCCGCCCCTGACGCCCCCGGCCGGGCCCTGGCCGCCGGGAACGACGGCAAGACCCACCACGCCGCCCGCTACGCAGGCGGCATCCCGTACGCGGCTCCCTCCCCCAGGACGGAGCCGCGTACGCGCGTGCCGCTACAGCCGGCTCAGCGAAGCCGCCGCGAACAGGACGTCGCGGATCGCCTCGCGGTCGCCGCTCTGGCCGACGGCGGCGTCCTCCGGGGAGATGTGCCCGGCGGCGAGCTGGCAGAACTCGACGCCGTCCAGCGCGACCTCCGCCACCGTGTGCTCCCGCGACGGCTTCGCCGCCGGGGAGTCCAGGGCGATGTCCCAGGAGCCGCCGCCCGCCCCCTCGATCTCCAGGTGCAGGGTCCGCCCCGGAGCGCCCGCCGCGACCAGGCCGCGCGGCGGCGCCGCCAGTCCCGCGCGGCGCCGGCCCGCCAGGGCGGTGGGGAGCAGCCGCGCCGCGAGGTCGATCATGCGGTGCAGGTGCGGGCCCGACGGCGGCCCGTACGGGTAGTCCACGGCCTCGGCGATGTCCGAGGCGTGCACCCAGCACTCGAAGGCCCGCTCCAGGAACGCGTCGGCCAGCGGCAGCGTGAACGCCCCGTAGTCGACCCCGAGTTCGGCGGCGCCCCGGCCCGCGAAGGAGACCGTACGGACCAGGGTGTGGCCCTGCTCCCGCCAGGGATCGCGGACCGCGCCGGTGCCCGGATGGGCGCCGGAACTCCAGAAGTGCTCGGTGCGCCCCTCGGGTCCGCCCGGGGGTGCGTGCGGCCCCAGCGGATCGTCGAGGCCGAGGGCGGCGGCGACGAGGCCGTCCACCGTCAGCAGGTGGCCGATCACCCCGGACACGGTGGTCCGGCGGGTGCGACGGCGCTCCTCCTCGAACCACTTCAGCCGGACCGGGGTGTCCCACTCCGCCTCGCCGAAGTCCCGCAGCAGCGCATCGAGGCGTGCCGTCTCGGTGTCGTACGGGCCCGCCCACACCGGTACCGGGATGCGGGCGGGGCGCTTGCCCAGGCAGTCCTCCAGCACCCGTGAGCGCAGCAGCGGCTTGAGGTCGAGG
This sequence comes from Streptomyces sp. AB3(2024), assembly GCF_041862025.1. Taxonomy (NCBI): domain Bacteria; kingdom Bacillati; phylum Actinomycetota; class Actinomycetes; order Kitasatosporales; family Streptomycetaceae; genus Streptomyces; species Streptomyces sp. AB3(2024). The sequence continues at coordinate 13,108 of NZ_JBGWAB010000107.1, read as the reverse complement.
GTGTCCTCGGGGTGCAGCAGCCCCACGGCGTCCCGCAGCCGCAGCGCCTCCTCCGCGCAGGGCGCGCACTCGGTGAGGTGGTCCTCCACGGCCTGGGTCTCCTCGGCGGAACAGGCGGCGAGCGCCCACGCCCCGAGCAGGGACTTCAGTACCCCGTGCGGGGGCGGCGGCGCGGGCGCCGACGAGAGCGCCGCCGCGGTCCCGGGGGCGGGGGCCGGCGGTTCGAGGTCGTCTCCGGCGGGGCGCGGTCCCGGTATCCGCGCCGCGCGGCCCGCGGCGTACTCGCGGGCGTCGTCGGGGGCGTCTTCGGAGGGGCCGGTCATCAGGTGGTTCCGTATCGGCGAGGGGCAGGGTCCTCCCGGGGGAGGCCGTTGGCGGTCGACAGCAGCTGGAGGCCGAGCCGCAGCCTGCGGCGCGCCTCGTCCTCGCTGATCTGCAGGTCGGCGGCGGCCTGCCGGTAGTCGCGCCGCTTGAAGTAGGCGAGTTCCAGGGCGGCGCGCAGCGGCGCGGGCATGGAGGTGACGATGTAGTCGGCGCGGGCGGCGGCGTTGGCGCTGCGCACCTTCTGCTCCAGCTCCTCGTGGGAGCCGAGGCCGCATTCGACCTGGCGCAGCCGGTCGACGGCCTGGCCCTGGGTGATCCGGGCGACCCAGGAGCGCATGGAGCCCTGCTTGGGGTCGTAGGCGTCCGGGTTCTCCCAGATGTAGCCGAAGACCTCGCGGGTGATCCGGTCCGCGGCCTTCTCGTCGCCGAGCACCCGGTGGGCCAGGCCGTGTACGAGGGAGGCGAAGCGGTCGTAGAGCTCGCCGAGCGCGGCGGCCTCACCGCGGGCGAGGCGCTGCTGCATGCGACGGTCCCAGCGGGGTGGAACGTCCTTCGCCATGCTTCCTCCCGCCGTGTGCCGACCCGTCAAATGTAGTGCGCAACCGATGGAACGCGCCTGTTTTGGGGGAACCCCGTCCGCGGACCGCGGCCCGCGTGCTAGGGGCGCTGTTGGCACAGGTGTACGCGCCCTGCCGCGCTCCCCGTGCGCGGGTTCGATGCGGCCACCTCCTTGACCGCTTCGCTTAACGCTCAGGCCACCGAGGCCTTACGCTCCTGCCTGTCTTGAACTGCACTCCCTCGCACATGTGAAGGCGGAACTCCGCATATGGACAGCGCAGAATACGAGCGCAAGATCGCCGCCCGATTCGCCACTTTCGACCAGGACGGATCCGGCTACATCGATCGGGAGGACTTCAGTACGGCGGCCAGGGCCGTACTGGCCGAGTTCGGCACCACCGCGCGGTCGGACAAGGGACAGGCCGTGTTCAACGGCGCGGAGGCGTTCTGGCAGGGGATGGCCGGGATCGCCGATGTGGACGGGGACCAGCGGGTCTCCCGGGAGGAGTTCGTCACCGGGGCGGCGAAGCGGCTGCGGGACAGCCCCGACCGGTTCGCGGAGATCGCGCGCCCGTTCCTGGCCGCGGTGATCGCGGTGGCGGACGAGGACGGCACGGGCGCCGCGACCCCGGCGGCCGCGGCCCGGGTCCTGCGGGTGCTCGGCACGGCGCCGGAGCTGGCCGGCCCGGTGGCGCGGGCGCTGGACGCGGACGGCGACGGCCGGATCTCCGAGGACGAGATCATGGCGGCCTTCGCGGGCTACTGCGGGGTGGAGGCACCCGACGCGTGACACCGCGCGGCGGGCCGGGCGGACGACGCCCGGCCCCCGCGTAGCGCGCCGGGACTCAGGCGAAGACGACGGTGCGGCGGCCGTTCAGCAGGACGCGGTGCTCGCTGTGCCACTTCACCGCGCGGGCGAGCGCCTGGCACTCCACGTCGCGGCCGATGGCGACCAGCTGGTCGGGCGTGACCTCGTGGCCGACGCGCTCGACCTCCTGCTCGATGATCGGGCCCTCGTCGAGGTCGGCGGTCACGTAGTGCGCGGTGGCGCCGATGAGCTTCACACCGCGGGCGTGCGCCTGGTGGTAGGGCTTGGCGCCCTTGAAGCTCGGCAGGAAGGAGTGGTGGATGTTGATGATCCGCCCGCTCAGTTCCTTGCACAGGGTGTCGGACAGCACCTGCATGTAGCGGGCGAGGACGACGAGCTGGACGTCCTGCGCGCGGACCAGTTCCAGCAGCCGCGCCTCGGCGTCCGCCTTGGTGTCCTTGGTGACCGGGATGTGCACGAAGGGCACGTCGTACGAGCCGACCAGCTCGGCGAAGTCGGTGTGGTTCGAGACCACGGCCGCGATCTCCACGGGCAGCGCGCCGATCCGCGAGCGGAACAGCAGGTCGTTCAGGCAGTGGCCGAACTTCGACACCATGAGGACGATCCGCATGCGCTCGTCGGAGCGGTGGATCTGCCAGTCCATGCGGAAGGAGTCGCCGATCGCGGCGAAGCTCGCGCGCAGCTTCTCGACGGTGACCGCAGGCTCGGCCTCGAAGTGCACCCGCATGAAGAAGAGCCCGGTCTCCCGGTCTCCGAACTGCTGGCTGTCCACGATGTTGCAGCCGGTCATGAAGAGGTAACTCGACACGGCGTGCACGATGCCCTGCTTGTCGGGGCAGGACACGGTCAGGACGTACTGGGGCTGGGCAGTGGCCTCGGGCTGCGGGTCGCTCATGACGGCATAGCCTTTCACACCGCGCGGGTGAGCATCCTCAGTGCGTCGACCGAGGTGGGCGGCTCGTCCGGATCCTCCCCGTCCGCCGTCGCCATCCGTACGTGCGCCTCGCGCGAGGCCCGTACCGCCTCGGGCCAGGCGTGGTGTTCCAGGTACGTGGAGACGGGCGCGTCGGGCCCGACCTGGTGCAGGATCCGCAGCACCCGCAGGACGGCGAGGTCCACGAGGGCGGCCTCCTGCGCGTCCCGGAAGATCGTGCCGACGTACTTGTCGGCGGACCAGCTGTCGAGCCAGGTGTCCTCGACGAGCCGGTACACGGCGTCGGTGACGTCCCCGTAGCCTTCCGCGCCGGTCAGCCAGACCTCCTCCTGGAACACCGGGTCGGAGAGCATGTGCAGCGCCGAGCGCACGTTCGCGCGCCAGCGCCACCACGGCATGTCGTTGAGGGGCATGCCGCCCATGGTGGAGGAGCGGCCGCCGCGGCGGGAAGAGTTCTTCGAACCTTGGGCGAATGTCACGCTTTCGATCGTACGTTCCCCCTTGGCGCGATCTTGAAGCGCCTGCGGACGGTTACTCCCCGGCAATTCACCTGGGCATCACCCGATGTTGCGTACACCTCACCATCCAGTTCCCCGGCGAGCGGAATGGTCGGTGGACATGACCAGTCGCCGACGCGCAACTTCCCTGCTCCGCCTGCTCCTTGCCTCGGCGGTGGGCGCGTGTCTCACCACCGCGTGCGGGGTGCTCCCCGGGGGCTCGGGGGGCTCCGGGGGCACCTTCACGGTCATGACGTTCGCCCCGATGGCCACCAAGGCGACCAACATGCCGGGAATGCCCGGTATGGCCAAGGCCTACGAGCGCTGGGTCAACGCCAACGGCGGCATCCACGGCCACAAGCTGCGCGTCCTGACCTGCAACGAGAAGAACACCCCGACCGGCGCCGCCGACTGCGCCCGCCAGGCCATCGCCGAGAAGGCCATCGCCGTCGTCGGCTCGTACAGCCAGCACGGACGCGCCTTCATGGCCCCGCTGGAGGCCGAGGGCATCCCCTTCATCGGCGGCTACGGGGTCTCCTCCGAGGAGTTCCAGAGCCCCTTGTCCTACCCGGTCAACGGCGGCCAGCCCGCGCTGCTGGCCGGCGCCGGGCACCAGCTCGGCAAGGCCTGCGCCCAGGTGTCGCTGGTGCGCCCGGACACCCTCGCCGGGGACTCGATGCCGGTCCTGCTGAACGCGGGGCTGCGGGCCAACAAGATGCCGGACGCCTCCGACATCCGGGCCGCCGAGGACTCCGCGGACCTGACCCCGCAGGCGCGCGAGGCGCTGGCCGACGGATCGGCGGGCGGCCCGGCCAAGGACACCAAGGAGACGGCGAAGGGGGGCTCCAAGGACGGCACGGCCAACGCGGGACCGGGGGGCGGATCCGCAGCCGGAGCGGGAGCCGGCGCCAAGGATCCCGCTCCCAAGGAGGGCAAGCCCTGCGTCACGGCCGTCCTCGGCGAGCGCACCGAGACCTTCTTCGACGCCTTCCGCCGCCTCGACACCCAGCACCGCGACCCGCAGATCGCCTCCGTCCTCGGCAGTGTCAGCCAGGCCCTCGTCGACCGCACCGGCGGCAAGGAGAGCCCCTTCGAGGGCTCGTTCGTCACCAGCTGGTACCCGGTCTCGACCGACCCGCTGTGGGCCCCGATGCGGAAGGTGATCACCGAGCAGGCGTTCGGCGACGACACCGTCGACCCCGACGACAGCGGGGCGCAGACCACCTGGATCGCGTACACCGTGCTGAACGAGGTCGTACAGCGCTTCAAGGAGGACGAGGACGTCACGGCCCGCAAGCTGGCCCACGCGCTCAACGAGTCCCAGGGCGTCAAGACGGGCGGCCTCACCCCCGACCTCAGCTGGCGCTACCAGGACATGCGGGCCGTGGCCGGCTTCCCCCGCCTGGTCAACGGCCGGGTCAGCTTCCAGATCGTCCGGGCGGGCCGCATCGTCGACCAGCCCGGCGAGTCCGCCCAGGACATGACCTCGACCCTGGAACAGGCTCCCCGCTCGGCCTGATCACCCGGTCACAGCTCGGACGTGTCGCGGCGGGTGAGGCCGTACTTGGCGGCGATCGGGTTCCACAGGGCCGCCGCCGTCACCTTGGACTTCGTGGCCTCGCCGCTCGACTTGTTGCCGTCGGCGGCGTTGTCGGTGGCCTTGGCCTTGCCGTCCTTGCAGCCGCCCTTGTCGTGGCCCGCGTCGTCCGCCCAGTCCGCGTAGTTGTTGTCGGCGTCCGCGGAGGCCTTCCAGGCCTTGGTGAGGGCGGCCGAGAGCCGTGCGTGGTTCGGGAGCAGGTCCGTCTTGAGCTCCTGGAGCCGGGTGACCAGCTCCTCGCGCTGGCGGGCCGCGTCGCGCAGGTCCTGGGCCGCCTGACCGAGGTTCTTGCAGTCCTTGATGTCGTCCACGGCCTTGATCACCGATGCCCGGCTGTCATTGCTGTCCGCGAGCAGCTTGTCCAGCTGGACGGCCTGCGGGCGGGCCGGGTCCACGGGGGCCTCCCCCACCGGTGCGCCCGAGGCGCCCGAGCCGGTGCTCGCGGGGGCCACGGCGCCCGGGTCGCTGTTCGAGGCCTTGCCGTCGCTGAGCAGCGCGCCCACCCCGAGTCCGGCCACGGCCAGTCCGAAGACCCCGGCCGCGATGACCGCCGGCGACACCCGGCGCGGGGCCGGGGCGGAGGGCGGCGGGGGCGGGGGCGCGTACTGCTGCTGCTGGTGCTGCTGGGGCCGGCGTGGCGCGTACTGCTGGGGCGGCGCGGGCGGCGGCGTACGCCGGGGGGCCGGGCTCTGGACCGACGCCATCGCCTGGGTGGGCGCCGCGGCGATGGCCTCGTCGGCCCGGAACAGCGCGTCGAAGCCCTCGACGGGCGGGGGCCCGGGGGCCGCGGGGACGGGCGGGATGAACTGGGTCGCGGCCTCACCGGGGTGCGCTCCGTCGGCCGGGACCGGCGGTATGTACTGGGTCGCCGCATCACCCGGGTGCCCGCCCGCCGCGGGGACCGGCGGGATGTACTGGGTCGCCGCCTCGCCGGGGTGCGCACCGGCGGCCGGGACCGGCGCGATGAACTGGGTCGCGGCATCACCCGGGTGCCCGCCCGCCGCGGGGACCGGCGGGATGAACTGGGTCGCGGCATCACCGGGATGCCCGCCCGCCGCGGGGACCGGCGGGATGAACTGGGTCGCCGCATCACCCGGGTGCCCGCCCGCCGCGGGGACCGGCGCGATGAACTGGGTCGCCGCCTCGCCCGGGTGCCCGCCCGCCGCGGGAACGGGCGCGATGAACTGCGTCGCCGCCTCGCCCGGGTGCCCGCCGCCCGCCGGGACCGGCGGGATGTACTGGGTGGCCGCGTCGGGCAGCGGCGGGTAACCGTAGCCGTGCGGTTGCCCCGGGCCCTCGAAGCCCGGACCCACGACGTGCCCCGCGGGCGGGTATCCGTAGCCGGGCTGCCCCTGCGGCGGGTAGCCGTACGCGGGCTGCCCCTGCGGCTGCCCGTACTGCGGCTGCCCCTGCCCCTGCTGCGGCTGCCCGCCGTACTGCTCCTGTCCGTACGCCGGAGGCTGCGGCTGCTGCGGCTGCCCGTCGTACTGCTCCTGTCCGTACGCCGGAGGCTGCGGCTGCTGCCCGTACTGCGCGGGCGCGCCCCACGGCTCCCCGGCGCCCGGACCCGGCTGCGCCGGGTACCCCGGGTCCGCGTCGGGGCGTGCGGCGTCGGGCCGTGCCGGATCCGCCGCCCCGGGCCGGGGGACGCCCCCTTGTCCGCTCTGCGTCGTCACCGGGACTCCTCTGCCTTCTCCGACTTTCCGGAACCAACGGAACGTCGGACCACGCTACCCGGTCGCGCCACGGGCACGTCAGGCCACCTGAACCTCCAGCCGCGACCCGAACTCCCGGACGGCCGCTTCCTCCCGGTACGGCTCCAGCCGCGTGCGGAAGTCCTCCAGGTACTCCGCACCCCGCCTCGACCTCAGCGTGCCCAGCAGTTCGGCGGCCGTCGTCGCCGTCTGGCAGGCCTGCTCCACCTCCCGCTGCTGCACCTGCGCCGCCGCCAGCAGCAGCAGCCCGATCGCCCGCCGGCGCGCCTTGGTCGCGGGCAGCCGGCGCAGGGCCTCCTCCGCGCGCCGGCCGGCCGCCTCGGCCTGGCCGAGGTCCCGGTGGCAGTGGGCGAGCTCGTCCGCCAGGTAGGCCTGGTCGAAGTGCCGGATCCACACCGGGTCGTCCCCCGACTCCGGCTCGGCCCGCTCCAGCGCCGTGATCGCCCGCCCCGACAGCACCGCCGTGGCGCGGGCGTCGCCCAGCAGCGCGTGCCCGCGCGCCTCGGCGGCGTAGAACATGGCCTCCACCCTCGGGGTGACCTGCCCCCGCGTGCCCTCCTGGGCGGCCCGCGCCAGCTGCGCGATCTCGCGCGGGTTGCCCAGCTCGGCGGCGAGGTGGCTCATGGACGCGGCCAGCACGTAGCCCCCGTACGCGCGGTCGCCCGCGGCCTGGGCCAGCCGCAGGGCCTGGATGTAGTAGCGCTGGGCCAGGCCGGGCTGGCCCGTGTCCACCGCCATGTACCCGGCGAGTTCGGTGAGCCGGGCGACGGCCGCGAACAGGGCCCGCCCGACCGGCTCCCGGTAGGAGCCGGCGATCAGGCCGGAGACCACGGAGTTGAGGTAGTGCACCACCACGGGGCGGACGTGCCCGCTGCCGAAGCGGTGGTCGAGCTCGGTCAGCGCCTGCGTCGTCGCGCGGACGGCCTCCACGTCGGACATCCCCACCCGGGCCCCGCCGTTGCGGGCCACCTGCGGGTCGGCTCCGGTGATCAGCCAGTCGCGGCTGGGCTCGACGAGCGCGGAGGCGGCCACGCTCGAACCGGCGAGGAAGTCGCGGCGCCCGACGTCGCTGCGCCACAGCTCGCAGACCTGCTCGATGGCGCCGACGACGGTCGGGGAGAACTGCAGGCCCACGCCGGAGGCGAGGTTCTTGCCGTTGGCCATGCCGATCTCGTCGATGGTGACGGTCCGGCCGAGTTTGCGGCCGAGGGCCTCGGCGATGATGCCGGGCGCCCGGCCGCGCGGCTGCTGGCCGCGCAGCCAGCGGGCCACGGAGGTCTTGTCGTAGCGGAGATCGAGGCCGTGCTCGGCCCCGCACATGTTGACGCGCCGGGCTAGCCCGGCGTTGGAGCACCCGGCTTCCTGGATGAGCGCCTGCAGCCGTTCGTTCGGCTGACGGGCGACGAGAGGCCTGGCTGCCATTGAAAACCCCCTGAAGCCACGGGAGAGCGTTGGAATGATCACTTCCCGCCTGATGTGTGGAGAATCTTCGTCTCTGCGTCGTGTCGTTACCCAACGACCGCGCCCCGGCCTCCTACGCGCCCCCGTACATGCACCGGTGCGCCCCACGTGCAGGATCGATGCACCGCCCACCGGCCGGTTTACGCCCGTAACCCCAGGTGACCACGGGAGTTGTGATGGGCGTGGAAGAGACCATCGGAGTCACGGAGACCGCGCCCATCCCCCAGCAGCGGGGGGAGCAGCTGCTGGACCATGCCGTGCGGTACGCGGAAGAGCGGCACTGGGACGTCTTCGCGGGTACGTGGCTGGAGCCCGGCAACGGCCGCGAACTGTGCTCCTGCGGAGCGGCGGACTGCCCGGCACCCGGCGCGCACCCGGCGGTCAAGGACTGGGCGGGGCTGGCCTCGGGCAGCGCCGTCGGCGTGCGCCGGATCTGGGCGAAGCACCCGAGCGCCTCGATCCTGCTGCCGACGGGCCGCACCTTCGACGCGCTGGACGTCCCCGAATCCGCCGGTTTCCTGGCACTGGCGCGGCTGGAGCGGATGCAGCGCACCCTCGGGCCGGTCACCCTCACCCCCGGTCACCGGATGCTGTTCTTCGTCCTGCCCGGAGCCGGCGCGAAGGTCGCGGACCTGGTGCGCAACCTGGGCTGGCTCCCGCACGCCATCGACCTCGTCGCGCGGGGCGAGGGCGAGTACGTGGCCGCGCCGCCCACCCGCTTCGGCGGGAAGGGGCCGGTGCAGTGGGCCCGTAAGCCCACCCCGGCGAACCGGTGGCTGCCGGACACCGAGGAGCTGATCGACGCCCTCGCGTACGCGTGCGGCAGCGAGGCCGCGGCCGCCCGGGGGCGCCGCCAGGGCTGACCCGGCAGCCTCCGGCGCCGATCTGACATACGTGTCCGCCGGTTCATGACATACGTAACTGCCGCCCTCTCCCCCTTCCTCCTATGGTGAGGAAAGTAGGACCAACGGGGATGAGAACGAGAGGCAGGCGCATGCCGGACCAGGGTTATGCGGCAGGCGGCACGAACGGGACGGACGGCGCGCGACCCGCGCCGTCCACCGCGGCGGTACGCGTAGAGGGACTGTGGAAGCGCTTCGGCGAGCAGGTGGCGGTCGGGGGGATCGATCTGGAGCTGCCCGCGGGCCGCTTCATCGGACTCGTCGGCCCCAACGGCGCCGGCAAGACCACCACGCTGTCGATGATCACCGGGCTGCTGCGCCCGGACATGGGCCGGGTGATCGTCGCCGGGCACGACGTGTGGGCCGACACCGTCGAGGTGAAGAAGCGCATCGGCGTGCTGCCCGAGGGCCTGCGGATGTTCGAGCGCCTCTCCGGCCGCGAACTGCTCGGCTACATGGGCCGGATGCGCGGGCTCCCCGGTGAGGAGACCGACAAGCGGGCCACGCAGCTCCTCGACGTCCTGGACCTCGCGGGCTCACAGCACAAGCTGGTCGTCGACTACTCCACGGGCATGCGCAAGAAGATCGGCCTGGCGGCCGCGCTCCTGCACAACCCCGAAGTCCTCTTCCTGGACGAGCCGTTCGAGGGCGTCGACCCGGTGTCGGCGCAGACCATCCGCGGGGTGCTGGAGCGGTACACCGCCTCCGGCGCCACCGTCGTGTTCTCCTCCCACGTGATGGAGCTCGTCGAATCCCTCTGCGACTGGGTGGCCGTGATGGCCGCCGGGCAGATCCGCGCCGCCGGCCCGCTGGCCGACGTACGGGGTTCCGCGCCCTCCTTGCAGAGCGCCTTCCTCGAACTCGTCGGCGCGCAGAACCGCGGCTCCGGGGAGTCCCTCGACTGGCTCGGCGGCGCACGATGAGCGCCGCCGGCACCCTGACCACGACGGCCCCCGTGAGCGGAGCCGCCGAGGTCTCCCTCACCCCTCTGTTCGTCCGGCTGAAGCTGTCCCTGCTGCGCAACGGCCTCAAGGGCTCCTCGAAGCGCAAGGCCGTCTGGATCGGCAACCTGGTCTTCTGCCTCGTCGTCGGCCTCTTCGCGGCCCTGGGCCTGTCCATGCTGCACGGCCACACCCACGCCGGTACCGCCGTCGTGCTGCTGGCCGCGCTCCTGGCCCTCGGCTGGACGTTCATGCCGCTGTTCTTCCCCACGGGGGACGAGACGCTCGACCCGAGCCGGCTCGTGATGCTGCCGCTGCGCCCGCGTCCGCTGGTACGGGCCCTGCTGGCCTCCTCGCTCGTCGGCATCGGCCCTCTGTTCACGCTCTGCCTGGCCGTCGGCTCGGTGGTGGCGGTGGCCCGCGGCGCGGCCGGCGTGGTGGCGGCGGTGGTCGCCGTACCGCTGCTGCTCCTGGGCTGCGTGGCGCTCGCCCGCGCCGTGGCCACCGCGAACGTACGGCTGCTGTCCAGCCGCAAGGGGCGCGACCTCGCGCTGCTGAGCGGGCTGCTGATCGCGGTCGGCGGGCAGGCGGTCAACTTCGGCAGCCAGCGGCTCTTCCAGCAGGGCGGCATGGGCCAGCTGGAGCCGGTCGAGGCCGTGGTGCGGTGGCTGCCGCCCGCAACGGCCGTCGGCATGGTCGACTCCGCCGGCCGGGGCGCGTACGCGGAGGCCGCCGGCCAGCTGCTGCTGACCCTGGCCGCGCTGGCGGGGCTGCTGTGGTTCTGGGAGCACAGCCTGACCAAGCTGATGGTCACCCCCGACGGCTCGACCCTCCAGGCCTCGGCGCCGCGCAAGGAGCGGGACGGCACGGGCGGCGTCTGGTCCTTCCTGCCGGGCGGGCGCACGGGCGCGGTCATGCAGCGCACCCTGCGCTACGCGGTGCGCGACCCGAAGACGAAGGCCGCCTGGGTGACCGCCCTGGCGATCGGCCTGATCATCCCGGTCTTCAACGCCCTCCAGGGCAACGGGTCCGTGTACCTGGCCTGCTTCGGCGCGGGGATGCTCGGCTCGCAGATGTACAACCAGTTCGGGCAGGACACCTCCGCCTTCTGGATGGTCGCCCAGACCATCTCCGGCCCGCGTGACGCGTACGAGGAACTGCGCGCCCGCGCCACCGCCCTGGCCCTGGTCACCCTCCCGTACACGGCCCTGGTCACGGCCGTCACCGCCGGCCTGCTCGGCGACTGGGCCGGCTTCCCGGGGGCCCTGGGCCTCTCCCTGGCCGTGGTGGGCGCGATGCTGTGCACGGGCGCGCTTTCCTCCGCGCACTACCCGTACTCCATCCCGACGGACGGCGCCTTCAAGAACGTCGCCCCGGGGCAGGGCGGCCTGGCCTGGATGAGCATCCTCGGCGGCATGTTCGCCTCGGCGGTGATCTGCTCCCCGGTGATCGCCTTGGCGGTCTGGCTCAACGTCGCCGACGACATGCACGGCCTGCGGTGGATCCTCCTCCCGGTCGGCATCGTCTGGGGCACCCTGTCCGCATGGGCGGGCCTGCGCCTGGCGGCCCCGAGGGTGGCCCGCACCCTCCCGGAGATCCTCACGGCGGTCAGCAAGGGCTGACCCCCCGTCTTTCCCCGCAGGGGGTGGCAGGCCCCCAGGGCCCGCCACCCCCTGCGGCGTTTCCGCAGACCGCCCGATCTGGCCGGATGTCTTCATCGCCGAACCACGACATTTGCCCCTCCCACCCCACCGTGCAAAAGTGCGTTCGATTCGCATGGGTTCGGGGGGAGTTCGGGTGGGATTCGAAGAAGAGTGGGGCGCGCTGCGCACCGAGGCAGCGGGCTCGCGCCCGGCGGCGGCCGATCCGGTGACCGAAGCGCGGCAGGTCGCCTGGCAGCAACTGGCCGAGTTCCGCGACCTGGTGGTACTCGTACCGCTCGACGAGCGGGGCGGTCTGTGGACGGCCGGGCTGGGCGGCCTGGACTGGATCTGCGCGTTCTCGGACGAGGACGCGCTGTCCCGGTTCGCGCAGGCCCGCGGCGAGGCGGACCGCGAGTGGGCCTTCCGGCGGGTGCGCGGAGCGCGGCTGCTCGACGAGGTGGTTCCGGCGCTGGACTTCCCCTGCGGGGTGGCGCTGAATCCCGCGGGCCCCGGCGGAACGGTGTTCCCGCCGGTGCGGGGCATCGTGCCGGACGCGGTGGCGGTCGACGGCGAGGTGGCGGCATGAGCGGGGACCAGGCCGATCTCGACGTGTCCAAGCCCGCATTGGCGCAGATCGCCCGGGGCATCACGGACAGCCTGGCGGAGCTGAAGGAGATCGGCTCCAGCGGGACGGCCAGTCTGGGAGACGGCTTCTCGGAGCTGAAGCTGTCCGGCATGCAGAGCGGCCACGCCGGGCTGACCTCGGAGCTGGACGCGTTCTGCGAACGCTGGGGCTGGGGCGTGCGCTCGCTCGTCCAGCAGGCCAACGTGTTCGCGGCCGGCGTCGGCCTGTCGGCCGGAATGGTCTACGAGCAGGACCACTACATCCAGGGCGGGTTCAAGGTCCTCGCCAACGCCGCGATCGGCGGCAACCCGTACGCATCCGAACAGGATGTCGTCGACAAGGGTTGGGGCGAGGTGCTGGCCGACAACCCGTACACGAACCTGCGTGACCCCGACTACAGCGTGGAGTCCCTCACCGAGTCCAAGAGGAACAGCGACGCGGCCTGGAAGCAGACCGGGAAGGACATGGCCAACCGCCCGGACATCCGCGCCGCGAAGCTCGCCGCGACCCTGCTGGAGCGGGCGGCGGAGGGTGAGCAGCGGTGACCGACTGGGGGAAGCTCGTCGACACCGGACTCGGAAAGCTGGAGAACACCTGGGACGCGGCGAAGAAGAAGGTCGGCGAGGAGGTCGACAAGGCCTCCGACAACCTGGGCGGCGTCCTCGACCGCGTGGGCGCCCACCGGCTGGCCGACCAGGTCGAGGACCTGGGCGACGGCGTGGCCTCCGGTCTCGGGGCGTCCGTACGGGAACAGCAGCTCGGGGAAACCGATCAGACCAACGAGCTGGTCCACGGTTCACCGGCGGCGATCCGCGCGACGGCGGCGCACATGAAGGACTTCCAAGCGGGCTTCGACCGTGTCGGCCAGGGCATGAAGGCGCTGGATTCCGGTCACTGGAAGGGCGTCGCGGCCGACGCCTTCCGGGAGAAGTTCGCCGTGGGGGGGGGGGGGGGGGGGGGGGGGGGGGGGGGCGGGGGGGGGGGGGGGGGGGGGGGGGGGGGGGGCGGGGGCGGGGGGGGGGCTACTCGAGACCGGGAGCGCGGCCGACGGCGACGACGACACACAACTACACCCCATTCTC
>NZ_JBGWAB010000106.1:0-29861 GCF_041862025.1 Streptomyces sp. AB3(2024) | reverse complement strand
AGCGCCTTCACCGCTTCGCTCACCACGAGAACCCCCGCGCCGTCACGGCTGAGCCACGGCTGTGGGGGGGGGGGGGGGGGGGGGGGGCGGCCCCCCCCCCCCCCCCCCCTGCCCCCCCCCCCCCCCCCCCCCCCCCCCCCCCCCCCCCCACCTCCCCACTACAGGTCACAGCCTCAAAAGACCCCAGACTCACCAGCCGCGCGGAAACCTCACCAGCAGCGCGCTCGCCACCTCACGAACACTCACCGGCAATCGGTTGGTGACGTGCCGGACGGCTGCCTTGCTACTTCGGCCGGTGAGTGAGCCTCCGATCCGCCGCGGGCCCCGTGAACAATGCCGTCGGGCGTTCGCAACGGCATTGCGGCCACAGCGGTATTCCCCCGATTGACGACGAGTGGCCGGGGGATCAGCATGTTGAGTACGTGATCATAACGTCACGATCTCGACAGACTCCCCCCGGTGGCCCCGAATGGCGAAGTGATGCCGGATTGCGGGCCGGACGGCGGCGACCCGGCACTATGCGCGGGGGCTGTGGTGAAAATAAAACCCTTCCCTCCGATGGCCCTGCCGGGCTTCCACGCGATCCTGGCAATTGCTCTGGCGATAGGGCCCGGTACCTCTGCCGTATTTGCCGGGGCCGCCGAATCCGTTCCACGTGCCGGCTGCGAACTGAAACCGGGCGCACTCAACCCGGGAGATTACAGCGGCGCCGTCGTCATTGACAGCCTGATACCGAATGGCGACGGCACATTGCACATCAGATCGTCCGTGGACATCAACCTATCGGTCGATGAGGCCGGCGCCGTCAGTGGATCTTGGGGAATCCGTTCCGCCAACTTCCGGACCGACGTCGACTTGCAGGTTGACTTCCTCCTGGAGGACGGGAAGATCACGGGGAGTGCCAAGCAGCTCGATCTGGTCGACGGACACGGGACGTACGCGACCACGCAGGACGGCGACGTCTTTGCGAAGACCATTGAAAACGGCAAGGTATCCGGCACGGACCTGGGCGGCACCGTGAAGATCGAGTCGATTCGGTGCGACGAGGTAAGCGGATCCCACGCCGGAGCCCAGGGTCCGCTCACCGATTCGGCGCCGACTCCGGTGACCCTGACGAAGACCGGTTGCTCGGAGGTGCCGACGATCATCGATTCGGACGACGAGAAAACCATCAACGCCAGCACCGTCAATGAATTCCTGAAGAACGCGAGTTGCGACGCAGGAGGCGCGGCAGCAGTCGGTCACCTGACGCCGGAAATTAGAGACAGCTTCGAGTTTGACGGCAAGAACAACGTGAAGAAGGTCAACTACACACTGAAGACGAAGATCACCCACCCACGTTGGGCTCCCGGACACCCTCCGCCCACCGAGCAGCAAAGGGCCTTGCTCAACAAGGCAGTCGAACTCATCAAGGCACACGAGATCCACCATCGCGAGATCGCTCGACAGTACGCACAGAAAGCAGTCTGTGCGGCAGTCGGGCGATCCGAAGGTGCGGCGCGCAAGGCCGTCACGGAGACCAACTGCGAGGGCTTCCGGGCACAGGAGAAGTTCGACCTGGAGCAGGGTTCGATCGCTGTGGTCCTGAATCCCAAAGCGGAAATCATCGACGTGAAGACCGCCCCGCTGAACACTCGGCCGAATTACTCCAAATTCCCGGATTCGGGGTGTTGACCCCCCTGGCTCCGATACCTCGGTGTCCCTCATGCGGAGTGCCTTCCGGCCGGGCTCGTGTCGTTCCACCTCTGACCTGCCTTGACCAGGCATGAACACCACCATGCACCCCTGCTGGCCGCCGCAGCCGCCCTCGCTGTTGCCACGGCCCCGGCTGCTGCATCCCCGGCCGCCGCCGCGCTCAGCTACCGCTGTTCGACGAGCACGCAGACGATCGACGACGCCGGATACAGCGGCCCTGCCCCCGACAACTGGGACATCAAGATCCAGGTGTGCGCGGCGCGCTCCGGAACCACCGTCTACGCCTACGCCTACGCCGACATCGGCTGGGACGGGCCCGCCTCCTACGCCAGCAAGGACGCGACGATCTTCGACGGAGCCAAGATCCGGCTTCAGATCATGCAGTCCCGGCAAGGCACCGATCCCGTCGTTGCCGAGCGCGACTTCGAGATCAAAGACCGGCTGGAGAAGGCGACGTCCGGCGGGGACCGTGACGGGAACTACCACACGCCGACGATCAGCCACCGGGCCGGGAGCGGCGCGTACGGGAACGGGGTCCTCTATCTCGACTGGCACAAGGACGGCCGCGGGTACCAAGGCCACGACTACAAGGGCTCACCGACCGTCTGACGATCCCAGCGGCCGGCTCCACAACGATGAAGGCGGTCACCCAGGACTTCGGGTGACCGCCTTCATCGTCAGCGTGGCGGTGGCGGCTGCCAGAGGTATCGGACATCCGGCTCGCGCTCGTCGTTGCGCATCCCGTCCGTCCGCTCGACCGCGATGAAGCCGTGCCGCTCGTAGAACCGGTGCGCTGACGTGTTCACCTGGAACGTCCGCAACGTCAGCCCGCCCGACTACGCGGCAGAAGCCGCGGACCTGCTGCTTCGCTTCATGTTCGAGGAGAACCGGTACCACAAGTGCCAGGTGCGGATCTTCGCCCACAACGAGGCACCACTGGCTCTCCACCGTCGGCTCGGCTTCGTAGAGGAGGGTCGACTGCGTGAGCTCGTGTACCTCTCCGGTCGGTACCACGACGTCGTGATGATCGGCATGCTCGCCGATGGCCGGCCGGGGGTTTCGTCCGGGGCACGGCGGAAACGCGCGAAGAGGTTGAACACGTCGAAGGGGTACCGATCGTGAGGAGACTGATCGCCGTGGGGATCATGGTTCTGCTGATCGCACCGATGCTGCTGGCCCTGCTGCTGGTTACCCGAGGGGACGGGCACCGTCCCCGCCACCGGGCCGGCCGCGGCTGATGCCCGTTCGCGTCGAGCGAGGGTGAGGAGGGGACGTGCCGGTACGAGCGGTGGGTTGGGCCCGGTCGTTTCCCGTCAACCTGGGTGTCCGTGAGGCCCGTCGGTGGTACCTGGCACATCTGGGGACCCTGCCGTGGACCGGCGGCGCCTCCGACACCGTCCACTCCGTCCTGCTCACGGTGTCGGAGCTGGTCACCAATGCGCACGTACACGCCCACAGCAGTGCCCGGCTCGTCCTGACCTGGGACGGCTGCTGTCGGCACGTCAGCGTGGCGGACGACGACCCGGAGCTGCCCGCGCCCAGGCCGGCCTCCACCCGGGCCGGCTCCGGCCGGGGCCTGGCCATCGTCGACGCCGTCGCCGACGGGTGGGACGCCCACGCCTTCCACGGCGGCAAGACGATCACGGCCTGCTTCCATCCACCGGATGAGCCCTCCCCGCTCGCGCGCGAGGCCCGTGGGTCGTGAGCGAGGCGTCAGCCGCCCACGGTGAAGGTGTCACGGCCCGGGCGGAAACGGTTCAACTCCTGACCATCTCCCATTCGTATGACATGTGAAATATCACATGTCATACGAACCCGCCTGCGGGTCCCGGGCGGCGATCCCCGATGACGAGGAGAATTCCGATGAACCGCTTGACCCTTCTGGCGGTCGGCGCCGCAGGCCTGACGGTCCTTTCGGTCGGTCCCGCCTTCGCCGCCGCCCCCGCGGCTGCCGCCGAGACCGTCACCTCCTGCGGGAGTTCGGGTCTTCAGGCAGGTCTGGC
Organism: Streptomyces sp. AB3(2024); assembly: GCF_041862025.1. Lineage (NCBI taxonomy): Bacteria > Bacillati > Actinomycetota > Actinomycetes > Kitasatosporales > Streptomycetaceae > Streptomyces > Streptomyces sp. AB3(2024). The sequence continues at coordinate 26,163 of NZ_JBGWAB010000106.1, read as the reverse complement.
CACCAGGGTGTGCGCCGATGTCACCGGCACCACCGTCGAGTTCTACGGTGCGGTCGGACTTGCCGGCCCGCCCTCGCCTGGCAGCCCGGCGCCCGCGCCGAAGGAGCTCTTCACGACTCTGTCCACCGAGGTCGTCGGGACCAACCCGCCCGTCACGCAGGCGAGGTCGGTCATCTTCACCTCATCGGCCCTTCAGGTGCGCGGTGCGGCCGGCATCGCCCCGTGCGGTTCGACCGTGCGCGCCACCTTCGGGGTGGCCTCCTTCCCCTGGCCGGCCAAGCCGGTCGTCCACGAGGTCACGATCGCCTGCTGAGCAGGCCCGCGCCAAGGTACTGCGGCGCACACGCAGGCGGAGTTCCCGTCGGCGTGTGCGCCGTTTTGATGCCCGGGGCCGTTCGGGAAGCGGAGTCGGCCGAGGAGCGGGGCAGAGTGAACCCGGGCGAGAGGACGATCAGCGGGCAGCGTCCGTGCCCGGTACGCGGCAGCGGGCCCTCACGGGCGTGGGTGCGGACGGCGGCCACCTGTTCGGCGGTGGCGTGGCGGGAGAGCTCACCCCGGTCGGCGGTCGCGGCGCTGGCCGTCGCCGCGCCGCCCACCAGCAGAAGCCCGGCCGGCGCGGCCGCGGCGGCCCTCTGGATGATCTTGTTCATGCGGATCAGGGGAACTTGGGAAAGCCTCACCTTGGTGAGATGGGATGGCTGGAATCAGCTCCCGTCGCACGTGTTCGAGGACGGCTGTGACGTGAGCCGGGGCCGCCGACGGGATGCGGCTCGGGTCACCCGCGGCGGCGCAGCACACCGGGGAGCCGGCCGCCGCGCCCTCGCCGGAGCCGGGAGTGGCGGTCCAGTTCCTCCATGAGCCGGTGGGACCGCTTGTCCACGTCGAGTTCGTCCAGCACGCGGTCCACATCGGCGAGCAGGGCGCCGTGCAGCTGCCATTGCGCGGGCGCGGTGCGTAGCTGCTCCAGCAGCAGGCTCGCCAGCAGGTCCCGGGATTCCCGTGCCATGCCCAGCTCCCGCGTGAGCCGTTCCTCCTGCTCCTCGGCGTTCGTGGTGACTTGTGCAGTGATCAGCCGGGAGAAGCTGTGGACGGCCAGCGCCATGTGCCCGAACAGGTCCCGAAGAGCCCGGGTCACCGCGGGTGAGAACAGCGGCTCGTCCTCGCGCGCCTTCGCCAGGTCCGTGAGCGCCCGGGCCGAGACGCGCAGTACGACGGCGCAGATCTCCAGGGTGTCCAGGCCCGTGCGCAGGACCAGCCGGAACATCAGCCCTTCCCGTACGCGGGGGTTCATGCGCAGACTGTCCTCCGCCTGGCGCAGTGCGGCGTCGACCCCGGCGATGTCGTTGTCGAGCCGGCGTGCCTCGTGCAGCTGGGTCACGGCTCCCGCGACGGTGGCGTGCCCGGTGAGCCCGTCGGCCATTCCGGTCATCAGCGTGGCCATGCGGGCCGCCAGGTCGTCGATCGCCCGGCTGGCGGGTTCCACCCAGACGGGCGGGGCGAACAGCAGGTTGAAGGCCAGTCCGACCACTGCGCCGATCAGCGTCTCCAGCACTCTGTCCCAGGCGGTGTCGGCCACCCGGGTGACGCCGAGGACCAGCATCGCGCTGATGGCCACCTCCGGGACGAACTCGTCCACCCGGACCAGGTGCCCGACCACCAGTGAGGCCAGGATGACGAGCCCCAGGCTCCACCAGGTCAGGCCCACGAGCGCGCTGAAGCCGATCGCGACCAGGACCCCGGCCACGACCGAGTTCACCCGGCGCACCCCGGTGGTGAGCGTGGAGTACAGGGTGACCTGGACCACCAGGAGGGCTGTGAGCGGGGCCGTCAGCGGAGCGGGCTCGTCGCTGAGCCGGAGCGCGATGACGTACGACACCACCGCGGCCCCGGTGGACCGTACGCTCTGCACGACTACGGGGTCCCGCCACCTGGACAGCAGCTGACGCAGGAGGCGGGGGAGTGGAGGGGTGGGGGGATGTGCGACGTGCGGCATATCCTCGCCTGTTCCCCGTCGGCCGCGGCTGTCACACCCCGAGGGCGCCGGCTCCCCGCCCGGGCGGGTTGCCCCGTATCAGCCGGCCGGGTTGCCCGGGGCGCGGTCGCGGACCTCGACCAGACGGGCAACGGCGTCGACCACGGCCGCGCGGTGGCCGGAGCGGTGTTCTTCGGCGCTCCCGCCACCACTGGTCGTGGTGTACCAGGCCTGGGCCAGGCCGAGGACCAGGATGAGCAGGTCGGCAGGGTCGTGTGTGGGGTCGACCCGTCCGTCGTGCTGGGCCGCGGCCAGGGAGGCCGCCTTGCGTGCGTACGCCTCCGCCTCCAGGGCGGTGGCCTCCGGGCGCTCCAGTCGCTTCCACATCACCAGCCGCACGAGCCGCGGGTCCTCCGTGAGGTGGTCGAAAATGGCGCCGGCGTAGCGGGGCAGGTTCCCCGCGTCGAAGGGGACCGATTCCGCGCCCTGCTCCACGGCCTGTAGGAGGACCTGGTCGAACAGGCCTTCCTTGTTGCCGTAGTAGACGTAGATCATCCGCTTGTTCGCCCCGGCCGTGTCGGCGATGCGGTCGACCCGGGCCCCGGCGATACCGTACTCGGCGAACTCGTCGAAGGCGGCCGCGAGGATACGGGCCTTCGTTGCGCTGGAATCACGTGCCATGACCCCCAGGCTAGCAAGTAACTATCTGGTTATTGACATAGAGGCCGGGGCTCGTGCATCGTGTAGATAACCAGTTAGTTACTTCCTGGCCGGACCAGTCACTTCCCCCTCAAGGAGAGAACACCATGGAACTGCGCGCACTCGGCTCCCAGGGTCTGCAGGTCGGCGCCGAAGGCCTCGGCTGCATGGGCATGAGCGCCTTCTACGGGGCCACCGACGAAACCGAATCGCTCGCCACCATCGACCGGGCGCTGGAGCTGGGCGTCACCCTGCTGGACACCGCCGAGGGCTACGGCCCCTTCGTCAACGAGCAGCTGGTCGGCAAGGCCATCGCCGGTCGCCGCGACCAGGTGGTCATCGCCACCAAGACCGGCATCGAGATCGACGACGACGGAGCCGTCCGCGGCCACAACGGCCGCCGCTCCTACATCCACCGTGCCGCCGACCGCTCGCTGCGCCACCTGGGCACCGACCACATCGACCTGTACTACCTGCACCGCGTCGATCCGGACGTGCCGATCGAGGAGAGCATCGGCGCCATGGCGGAGCTGGTCACCGCGGGCAAGGTCCGCTACCTCGGCATCAGCGAAGCCGCCGCGGCCACCATCCGGCGCGCGCACGCCGTCCACCCCCTGACGGCCGTGCAGACCGAGTACTCCCTGTTCGAGCGGGGCCTGGAGGACAACGGCGTGCAGGCCACGCTCGACGAGCTCGGCATCGGCCTGGTCGCTTACTCCCCGCTGGGCCGCGGCTTCCTGTCCGGCGCCATCACCAGCCCAGACGACTTCGCCGAGGACGACTTCCGCCGGACGGACCCCCGCTTCCAGGGGGAGAACTTCGCCCGCAACCTCGCGGTCGTCGACGCCGTCCGGCGCCTCGCGGAGGCCAAGAGGGTCACTCCCTCCCAGCTGGCCCTCGCCTGGGTGCTGCGTCGGGGCGCGGTGCCGATCCCGGGGACGAAGCGGCGCGGCTATCTGGAGGAGAACATCGCCGCCACCGGCGTGACGATCACCGATGAGGACATCGCCGCGATCGAAGCCGTCGCCCCCCGCGGCATCGCCTCCGGCGACCGTTACGCCGCGGAGTACATGCACAACCTCAACGGCTGATGGACACCCCGGCCCTGCCGCGCCGTACGGAGGCGCCCTCAGGGACCTGGCCGCCCCGCGCGCCGGGGCGTGCGGCGGGGCCCGCGGGCGGGCAGTGCGGGCATCCGTAGCGGCAGGGAAGGGCCGGGGAGGGGGGCAGGGCCGGACTCCACGGCAGGCGGCCCTCTGGCGCAACGGCGGCCAGGTCGGGCACCATCGCGGTGCCCGACCCGCACGGGCACGGCCCCCACCGCTCGTGTTCACCCAGCAGGAGGCTTCCCACGTGAAGACCCGATCCGTCGTCACCGCACTCCTACTCGTCCTCGGCGCGCTGTTCGTACCGGGCTTCGGAGCATTGGCAGGCACGACGCAGGCGCACGCGGCGACCAAGATCAGCCACGCGACGGCGACCTCGATGTTCCGCCAGGCCGGGATCGCATGGTCCTCGTCGGGCAACTGCTCGGACCGCAACAACCCGACCTGCACGTCCTTCGACCAGCTCAACCTCGCCACGGCCCAGGGCGCCCAGACGCTGAAGAGCGCCACCGGCTGCGCCCTGACCATCACCGGCGGCACCGAGACCGGCCACGCGAGCGGCACGTACTCCCACTGGAACGGCTACAAGCTCGACTACGCGAAGGCCTCGTGTCTCACCAGCTACGTCAAGAACACCTTCTCCTACATCGGCCTGCGCGGCGACGGAGCTCCCATGTGGCAGTCCGGCTCGGGCAACGTCTACGCGGACGAGGGCAACCACTGGGACGTCCTCTACTACAACTGCGGAGGCTGCTGAGCCCGGACGGCAACGGTGGCCGACGGCGCGGGCGTCGGCCACCCCGGCCCCCGGGGCGGATCCACCAAGCCCCGCTCGGGGCCCGGCCCACCCCAGCCGATTCCGTGTCGCCGGCAGCCCGAATCCCCGGGCCCGTCCGGCGCGGCAGCCGTGCGCGTCCACACCGCGTGGCCGAGGCCGACCAGGACCCCCGGTCATGACGAAGCGGTGACGTACTGCGCGCCCGGTGTACGGCCCTCAAGCACCCGTGTCCGGGTCGCACCCCACATCCGTGCGTCGCGGACCCGCGTTCCGGCGAGGCGCGCGGACAGGGCCGTCCGCAGCGGTGTGCGCGATGACCGCGCGGACGATCGTCTCCCAGTCGGCCCGGTCGACCCCGTGGCCCGCACCTTCCAGGGCCAACAGCCCGGCGCCGGGGATCGCTTCGGCGAGCGCCTCGCCGTGCCCGAAGGGAAACATCGGGTCCGCCGTCCCGTGGATCACCAGCGTGGGCACGGAGATCGACGACAAGGGCCGCCGCGGTCGCTCGCCCTCGGGCAGTGAGTCGTGGTTCCGCACCGCGGCGAAGTGGTGTGCACGCTCGACGTCCCGACGGACGAGGTCGCGGACGGCGGTCTCGTCGAACCGGCGCCGGCTTCCCGCGAGCACGCGCGCGTACTCGACCAGGTAATCGATCACCGAGGCGGTGTGCGACCAATCGGCCTCCGCGGACGATACGAAGCGCATGAATTCCCCGGTCGGCGGGGGCAGCTCCCGGTCGCCGGGCACGGCGCGGGATGTGCTGATCAGAACGAGCGAGAGGACCCGGTCGGGGCGGTCGAGTGCGATCAGCTGGGCGAGCGCCCCACCGGCGGAGGCGCCCACCACGTGTGCGGCCGGGATGCCGTAGGCGTCGAGCACACCGACGGCGTCGCCGGCCAGATCCGCGCCGGTGTATCCGGAGCTGCCGCACTCGCGGGTGACCGATCGACCGGTGTCGCGGTGGTCGTAGCGGATCACGAACCGCCCGCCCTCGGCGAGCATCCGGCAGAAGCCCTCCTCCCACCAGAGCATCGAAGCGCCGGTGCCCATGACGAGCAGGACCGGAGGGTCCGACCGGTCTCCGAAGGTCTCGGTGCACAGTTCGACACCATCCATGTCAACCATGCGTTCAGCCATCGTCACCTCGCCTCACCGGGCCATTGTGCATCCGCCCGGCCCCGGGCGAAGGCCGCCCCGGCGCGCCGGGGCGTGGGGACGTCGGCACGCCCCGGCGACGAGTCCTGGCCCACCCACGGCTGGCCGGGCGCCTCCTACACCCGCGAGAAGGCCTACCTGGAGCGCTACCTGGACGGGGCGCCGAGGTGCTTGTCGCGGTGGAACTCGGGAGCGTCCTTGATCTGTTCCTTCCCGGCCATGGGCGGGTGGCGGACGGCCGGATCGCAGCCGGAATGCTGACCCCGTACCCGCCGGGTATCCCGGCAGCCCTGCCCGGCGAGCGCCTCACCAAGGATGTCCTGCGTTACCTGCGAACAGGGGCCGAGGCCGGGATGGTCGTGGCGGACGCGGTCGACACGCAGGTCACGACCGTCCGAGTGCTCCGCTAAGACTGATCACGACGCGGAGGGGCAACGGCGTCGCCCGTCTCACCCCAGCTGCGCTGTCGCTCTGCCACGGTCACACCGGTCGACGTCTCCTGACTGGCCGTCGTATCGGCGCGCGTGAACGCCCTGCTCCATCGGCTTCCCCCGCGCGTCCTGCACGGCGACTTCAGGGCGTACCGTCGGCCGACGCTGCGACCCGATCGTGGTGAACTCGCCGTACGTGCCGACTCCGGGCGTGAAGTTGCCCCGCGGGGGCCGCGGCGGCTTGGGACGCCGGCCGGACGGACGTCTGGTGATCGGCCGGACCTGCGCGACCGCTTCGGCTCTGCCGCATCCCGGCGGTGTTCTGCTGATGGTGGACTCCGGCATGTGCGGGGCCGAGCGACCGTGGACCGGCTGGTCGGGGCAGGGTTGTCCGCGCAGGTCACAGCGAAGGCGTCCGTCCCCTGGGGCCCGGTCCTGCGCTCCCGACCGAGCCGGCTGGAGGTGCAAGCCCGACGGGTGAGGCCGAGAAGCGGGAAGAGCTGGTGGTCCTCCCCGCTCAGAGCCTATGACGACACCCCGGCGTGCCCGGCATCCGAGGTGACGCCCGCCGGCCGAGTGTCCGGGTGGACTCGGCACGCCGGGCGGGATGCCGGACCGACCGGCAGCGCACCGGGTTCGCCCGGCTCGCCGATGCTCTCACCGCCCCCTGACGAGCCCGCGCGCAATCCACCGTCGGAGCGGCCAGGCCCGCCCGGCCGCCGGCCATAGGTCCCGCCCTCGACGCGACCGATCCGGGTACTCGTGATCCGTAGCGTGCCGGACGCCACGGGGGCGACGGCCGTTTTCGGCCGTCTTGAGCCGGCGCCGCGTACAGGAGGCAAGCCCGCGCGTTTCGGGGGAAGGCGAGGGGTGTCGATCTACTCGATGCGCAGCCTTCCCCACCCGTACGGGAGGGGGCGCACTCCTCCAGGAGGTCCCACCATGCTGATCGTCATCACCCGGACCGGCGGGTTCGCCGGCAGGGAGCGCACAGGGTCCGCCGACACGCACTGCCGACCCGACGGGGCCGAGTTGGAGCGCCTGGCCGAACGCGCGCTGAGCGCCGAAGCGCCGCCGGCGGGGCGCCCCGTGGCCGACGGCTTCGTCTACTCCGTCCACATCGACGGCAAGGTGATCGAGTTACGCGATCCCGACCTGACCGATGAACAGCGCCGGTTGATCGAGGCGGTGCTCGGCGAAGGGGCCTGACCCCTGCGCGCCCCCTGCGCGCACTCTCCGACGACGCCCGGTGCGGGGCCGTTTCCCGAAGCGGCCCCGCACCGCCGTGTCCGCCCACCCGCAAGCCCGGTGAGACCGCGGGGGACAGGGAACCGGAACCGGCCCGCATCGACGGGCGGTTCGCGGGCATACGCCCGTCATGGAACCGATTCGGCACATCGAAACGCACTTACCCCTCGCATCCCCCACCGGCGCCCCGCCCGGCCCGGTCTGGCTGCACCTGCTCCTGATCGCGTTCGCGGTCGGCATCCTCATCACGAGCCTCAGGCGACACCACTAGACACATCCGCGCAGGGGCAGTTCTCCGGGCCCTGCGCGATCGCCGATGGGTCGTCGGCCCTGAGGGCGAACCCCGCTCCCGCGGCGGTGAGTACGGACGGCCACCGGCCCCACGGGCCCCGCCGACCCCTCGCAGCGGCGCCGCACGCGGATGGCCCATCCCGCTGCGGGGACACACGGGTGACGTGCGGCCGACTCCTCCCGACCCCTCCCGCAAGCCGCGCCCGTGACCTGGCGGCCGCCGCCCCGACCGCTTCGGCCATCGCACCGCGCGTCGCAGCGAACGCACACACCCACCCCGTGTCGGCCCAGCCCATCGGGGCAGGCGGATGAGGTCCGTGCCGTCTGCATCCACCGAGGAGATATGAACAGCGCCCTTCGCCTGCTGACCGTACTCGGGGGCTCGATCCTGCTCACCGCCGTCGTCGGATGGGTCATCGACGTCCTGCTGCGCCGCGCCGACGCGCGGCACCCCGAAACACCCCTGTGGAACTCCCTGCGCCGCTGCCGCACCGCCCTGCAGATCGTGCTGCTCGCAGCGCTGCTCGGGGCGGCGTACCGGCAGACGGTGTGGAGGCCCCTCCAGGACCACGAGGAGGTCGTGGGCCGCGCCCTGTCCCTGGCCCTGATCGGCGCGGGAGCCTGGCTCATCGTGGGCATGACCTCCGCCACCGTCGAATCCGGCTACGCCCGCTACGCGACCGGCACCCGGGACCCGGCCCGGGTCCGCAGGGTCCGCACCCAGGTGACCCTGATCATGCGGGTCGTGACCGCCGTCGTCGGCGTCGTCGCGGTCGCGGCGATGCTCCTGACCTTCCCCAGCTTCCGTGCGCTCGGCACCTCCATGCTGGCCTCCGCCGGCATCATCGGGATCGTCGCCGGCGTCGCCGCCCAGTCGACGCTGGGCAACCTCTTCGCCGGGTTCCAGATCGCCTTTGGCGACATGGTGCGCATCGGGGACACCGTCGTGGTCGCCAATGAATGGGGAGTGGTCGAGGAGATCACCCTGACGTTCCTCGCGGTGCGGACCTGGGACGAGCGCCGCATCACGATGCCCGTCTCCTACTTCACCACCCGCCCCTTCGAGAACTGGTCGCGCGGCGGCGCGCAGATGACCGGCACGGTGTTCCTCCATTGCGACCACAGCGCCCCCGTGGACCTCATACGCGACAAGGTGCGCGAGATCCTGGACCACTGCCCGCAGTGGGACGGCCGGGGCTGGGACGTCGCCGTCACCGAGACGACGCCCTCCACCATGGTCGTGCGCGCCATCGTCACGGCCAAGGACCCCGACTGCCTGTGGACCGTGCGCTGCGCGGTACGGGAGCAGCTGATCGGCTGGCTCTCGGAGAAGCACCCGCACGCCCTCCCGCGCCTGGTCCTCGAAGGCGCCGGCGACCGGGACCGCTCCGGTGGAGGGACCTCTCCCGGAGCACGCCCCCCGTACGGCGGCTGAGCGGCCCGTGATGCGCGCGGCGGGCACCCGTGTGAGCGTGGAGACACTCGTCGCGCGGCCGGGGGGCACGCTTCCCTACGGATTGTTCCCCGCCCCCGGCGGACCGAACGGCGGTCCGACCCGCACGACCCGGTACGAGAGGAAGAGGACGACCATGGAGAGCCGGGACAGTGACACCCCCGTCGCCGAGGTGGGGGTGACGGTGGCGGGCTGCTCGGAGGCGGACGCACGGGCCGTACTCGCCCTGCTCGAACGCCTCTTCCCCCAGACCCCCGGCACGGACCGCGCCACCGCGGAGGGCCACGGCGCGACCGTCTGGGTCACGACTCTCGACGCGGCCGAGCCGGCGCGGGACCGGCCGGCCGCTGTCACCCTGGCCAACACCGTCGGCCTCACCCTCCAGGGCGGCCCGCGGGCCGTGGAACGCGTACGGGTCGCCCTCGCCGGGCACTTCGCCGTCGAGGACGCGGGGAGCGTATCGGGCGATCAGGAGCAGGAGATCGGACTCCGTCTGCGCTCCGCCTGAGCCGCCGGGCATGGCCGAAACACGACCTGTGTAGGGGCGGCGACGCCGCGCAGGCGCGCCGCATGACCGTTGTGAATGTGCGGAGCTGTGTCAGCAGTTGGGTGTCAGCTGGGGAGTGGCTGGGTGAGGTCTCCGATGCCGTCGATCTGGTCTGGTGTGAGTATCGGTGAGAGTGGCCAGTTGAAGGCTTTGGGGTCTGGCCAGAGTGTGGGGGCGGTTCCTGTCGGGTCGAGTGTTGTGACGAGGTCGGTGTGAGTGGTCGTTAAGTCCGACTTCTCTTCGTTCGTGATCGCTCGATCGTGGTACTGATCGCGGTCCGGGCCGCTCGATGGGCATGTCCATGTTGAGATGCAGGGCGTGATGAGAGAGCCGTATCTCAGCGATTTGTCGGACGGGCAGTGGGCGTTGATCGAGCCGATGATCACGGCCTGGAAACAGGGCCGGGTGGCGCGGTCGGCGACCGGGGATCCCGGGTCCTGTGACCTGAGGGAGGTCGTGAACGCGATCTTCTATCAGAACCGGACGGGGCTGTCAGTGGCGCATGCTGCCGCATGACCTCCCGGCCTGGTCGGCGGTGTTCTACTACTTCAGGTTGTGGCGCGAGGACGGGCTCGACCCAGCGGATTCAGGAACTCCTTCGCTGCCAGGTCAGGGAGAAAGCCCGCCGATTAGAGGACCCGTCCCTCGTGATCATCGACACCCAGTCCGTCCGCGCCGCGGCGGGTGTCCCCAGGACCACGACGGGGCCGGACGCGAACAAGAAGGTCTCGGGACGCAAGCGGGGACTGGCCGTCGACGTGCTGGGGCTGATCATCGGCGTCGTCGTCATGGCTGCTTCGGCGCACGACAACGCCGCCGGCATCGACCTGCTCGACCAGGCCGCCGAGCGGTGCGGGATGCGCCTGGAGAAAGCCCTGGTCGACCAAGGCTTCAAGGAAGCGGTCATCGCTCACGGTGCACTGCTGGACATCGGCGTCGAGGTTGTCCGCCGCAACCCCGCTGACCAGGGCAAAGGGTTCGTCCCGCAACCGAAGCGGTGGGTGGTCGAGCAGACGAACGGCACGCTGATGCTCCACCGGCGTCTGACCCGTGAGTACGACCACCGGCCCGACACCTCCGCCTCGCGCGTCTACTGGGCCTCCACCGCCAACATGGCCCGGCGCCTCACCACGCCCACGCCGGCCTGGCGCGACACCATCGGGCTGGCCGCGTGAACATCACCGAACTCCTGGTGGACCTTCACCTCCGGGAGAACGAGGCCACGGCCCGGGCGGACGAACTCCGCCATCAGATCGCGCACTTCACCGCCACCCTCATCGAGACCGAAGCCCGCCTCGCGGACCTCGCCATCACCCGCAAGATCATCACCGAACTCGCGCCTACCGGCACCGAACCCGATCCGCCCGAGTCGAGCACCGCCTACCAGACCATCGTCGACGCCTTCAACCAGTACCCCGACCAGGCGTTCCGGGCCCGCGAGCTGCACGAACTCCTCGACATGCCCACCGACGAAGCATCCGTCAACATCACCCGCAGCCGCCTCGGACGCCTCACCCGCCAAGGCTTCCTCACCCAACCCGGACGAGGCCGCTACCAGAAACGGACTTAACGACCACTCAGGAGATCATTGACCGCGTCGAGCGATCGACTGATGGTTGACGGCATCCGCACCGTCAGGCCAGCAACGCCAAGGGCCGACAGAATCGCGTTTTCGGACTGACGTCCTTCAGTTGGGTGCCGCAGCCAGCGCATTGGCTCGGGTAGTCGTCGACGTTGAGGCTCAGGAACGCGTTGAGCCGGCGGGCCCAGGTCCTCCAAGGTCTCCGGGGTTCGTCCTCGGCTCGCTCGGCATCGGCCATGGGTAGTTGGGGAGGGCGCGGTAGTAGCACTCCTCCTCGATCGCGGACCACTTCCGGACCTGGCCAGGGGGATCCCATGGTGTCCCGTCTCAGTTGATCTTGCCGGTCAGCGGTCGGAGAGGGCTGACCTGCGGCGGTGCTCGGCCTGCTTGCAGCGTCCTGAGCAGAAGCGAGCGTCAGAACGGCGCTCCAGTCCCGCCAGCCAGGTGACCCCGCAGACTGGGCACTCTCTTGTCTGCATCCGGGAGGAGGCATCGCGGAGTGTGCGGTCGTTCTGCTGGCGTCTGGCTTTGTTCATGACCGCTGTCATGCCCCAAAACGAAGGGCGATGCGACGGCCACCCGAGGACCCGACCCTGGCCGCGCACGCCGGAACCCGGCTCAGGCCGCCCAGCGACACCCGGTCCGCCGGCCATCCCCCGTGCGCACCCCGGTGGTCCCCCGCACCGAGCCGCTCCCAGTGGGGGAGCGCGACGGCAGACCGGGGGCCAGGCCCTGGCCGCGTACGCAGCAGCGGGACCGGGCCTCCGGGCGACACCCGGTCCGCTGGCCGGCTCCCGGTGCGCACCGCCGAGGTCCCTCCGCTCAAGCCCGTCGTGGCACCGACCGCCCTACCCGTACCGGAAGACGAGCGTCTTCATCAGCCCCGAGCCACCAACGCCTGCCGGTCCGGCGTACGGCACGCTGGACCGGCCCCACCGAAAGAGAGCCACGGATGATCCCCCAGGGACGCAGCACCATGACCGAGGAAGACATCGCCACCGCGAGCGGCCTGCCCGTGTACACCTGGCGGCGCCGCCACGGCGCCGACTTCCGCGCCCGCGTCCCCGTCCTCAACCCGCGTGAGAGGCTGCGCCTCTACGACGCCGCTCAGGCCACCGCCCACATCAAGCGCGTACCCATCCCCGCGAGCCCGGCCGATGACGTGCTCCACCCCGACGACCTCCTCAGCGACAAGGAAGCCGGAGCCGCTCTCGGCATCGACGCCACCACCGTCCGCGCGTACGCCACCACCGGCTACCTCCCCGCAGGCACCGAGCGCCACGGCCGAACGTGGTGGACACCCCGCAGCATCACCGCCCGCCGCGACTCCCCGGACCAGCGTCACCACGACCCCGGCCGACAGCCCGGCGATCCCGGCAACCGCTCCCCGCGCCACCGGCACGACCCTCGCGTCACGGAGGTCTCCGCCCTTCTCCTCCTGGAACAGGTGACCACCGCCGAGATCGCCGAGCGCTACCAGGTCGGCCAGCGCACGGCGCAGAGGCTGCTCGCCGCAGCCCGAACCGTCTCCGAGGACTAAGCAGCGGCTCGATCGCGGGCAACCGCGGATCCTTCGGCGCCCTCGTCCCCGGTGAGCGTGTTCTCTACGATCTGTCCATGACCTCTGAGTTGGACGTCGCGTTCGGATCGTTGGACGGCACTGCGCTAAAGGGGACGGTGACGGCGCCGGAACGGATGACGGCTGGTGCGGCCGTCCTCGTGCACGGTGCCGGGGTGACCCGGCAGGAAGGCGGGTTCTTCACCCGGCTCGCCGCCGGGCTCGCCCGTGAAGGCATCCGGTGCCTGCGGTTCGACTTGCGCGCGCACGGCGCGAGCGATGGCCGGGCCGAGGAGGTGACGATCGCGGGAGTTGCCAACGACATCCGGGCCGCGAGTGATCACCTGCGTGCTGAGGCCGGTGTGGACCGGCCGGTGCATGTGATCGCGGCCTCGTTCTCGGGAGGGGCCGCCGCGCTGCACGCGGCGTACCGGCCGCAGGACGTCGACCGTCTGGTGCTGCTCAATCCGCGTCTGGACTACCGGGATCGGTACGTCACCAGCCGCCCGTACTTCGACGCCGACTACATCACCGCGTCCGCCGCCCGGGACCTGGACGAGCGCGGCTACACGGAGAAGTCCCCCTGGGAGCTGGGCCGGGCTCTTCACAACGAGGTGTTCTACCTCGACCCGGATGTCTATCTGCGCCAGGTGCGGGCGCCGGCCTTGCTGGTGCACGGAACGAAGGACACGTTCGTGCCGGTGGACTCCTCCCGCCGCTACCTCCCGGTGTTCGGGGGGCCGGCCGAGCTGATGGAGCTGGACGGAGCGCAGCACGGCTTCGCCGTGCACGAGGACCCGCAGTACGCGGACCCGCAGACCCAGGTGTGGCAGGCCGCCGTGATCGAGAAGGTCTGCGGCTTCCTCGCCGGTTAGACCGGCAAGGCGGTCAAGGCCCGGCGCAGCTCACGCACGGCGGGCCGTCGTGCGTACGGGCGGAGCTCACCCGCGGTGCGCCGTAGTTCGCCGAGCGCCTGGCCGAAGCCGGGGACCGCGGCGAGCTGGAGTGCGGACAGTCCCGTGGCGGCGGCGTCATCAGGCTGTCCGGCGGCAGCCAGGGCCCCGGCGAGATGGGCGGTGAAGAAGGCCCGGTCGCGCGTGGCGAACGCGCCCTCGGCCAAGTGCTGGCGGAGCAGGGTGACCGCTTGCTGGGGCTGTCCGGCTTCGCGGTGGCAGATCGCGCTCTGGGCCATCAGCCGGTTCTCGCTGTATCCGGCGCACAGCGGGCCCGTGCAGGTCGCCGGCTCGGCGGGGGCCGCGGCGGCGAGGGCATCGTGGGCCTGGCCGAGGGTGCGGGCGACGGACCGGGGCGGGGCGCCGGTGAGCGCGAGAGCGCGGGCCTCTTGCTGGAGGGCTTCGGCGCGGGCGCGCGGGGGCAGTCTCCAGGGGCCTTGGGCGGCGGCGTGGGCGAGGTCGAGCATGCGGGCCGCATCGCCGCGATGGGCGGCCTGGGCTTTGCGGAGCAGCACGTAGGCGTGCATCGGGCCGTCGCCCGTGATGCTGGCCCACTCGATGGCCCGGTCGTGGAAGTGCAGGGTGACCTGGGGCGGGGCTCCGGCGTCGCGGTGGAGGAACGCGGTGAACTCGGCCGCGCGGGCGCCGACCATGAGCAGCTCGCGGCGGACGGACGAGCGGGTGTCCCGGGCGAGTTCGTCGATGACGGCGAGAAGCTCCAGCGCGGTGGGCAGCGCCTGGCGCGGTCCGGTGCGTCCGTCGCTGCGCGCGGCTTCGTCCAGCGCGGACCGCAGATGGCCGACCAGGGCGTGGTCGCTGTAGCGGCGGGCGTTCGCGAGGGCGGCGGCGAGCCGGCCCTGGCCGGTGGGGTTGAGGAGCGGAGCCGCGCCCACGACGAAGCCACCGAGGAAGGAACGTCGGCGCATGGACTCCTCCTCCTGGTCGACGAGGTCTTTCCCCGCAGTGGGAGGAATGAAGCCGAGCTCGGCGAGCGGCACCCCGAACATCGACTCCAGGACGCGCCGGGTCATCTTCCGCTTGGGCCAGCCGGGGTCAGCCGACTCCCACCGGCGGACCTGGCGCACGGTGATGGTCGCGGGTTCGCCGAGCAGCGCTGAGTGGGTCTCGTACGCGTCGGCGACATCGCTCTGGCTGTGCCAGCCCAAGCGCCGACGAGCATCGGCGAACTTGCTGTTTCCCGGTCGGGACATGGCTACCCCCGGTCGCGGACCTTGCGGAGAGCGGTGGCCGTGAGACCGCGGCCACCCAGAGTGAGGACTCTGACGTTACTCCCGTCAAATGTCCTGTGATACGTCCTCGTTGCTTCCCGCAGGCGAACTTACGGTCCTCAGTACGGCCCACCCACTCCCGTGCGACAGCCACCCCAAGGACCACGCCATGAGTCGTCCCGCCTCCCCGCCGCATGCGCCGGGCACCATCCGCAGGAATCCCGGTCTCTGGGACCTGAACATGGTCGCGGCACACGGCCCGGTCACCGCCGCGGAGCAGCTGTTCGTCGCCGAGCACATGGTCACCGAGCGAGCCGGCCGTACGGCGGTCGAAGTCGGCTGCGGGACCGGACGCTTCGCGCACTGGCTCCACCACGCGCACGGCTACCACGTGACCGGACTCGATCTCTCGCCCCACAACCTGGGCCTTGCCCGGCTCCGTGGGCAGGGGACCGGCCTGTCGCATGCGGCCCATGACGCCGAGACGGCGAGCGCCCCGCCGAGCCCGCGATGTGGGAACGGCTCTACCGGTTGTGGATCGCCCACGCCGACGACCTGCGGCGCGAGCTCGGCGATATCCAGACCCAGCGCATGCTGAGCGAAGCCAACCAGGTACTCCCCAGGCTGGAAGGGCGCCGTGCCGTCCTGCTGACCTTGCGGCGCCGAGCAGACGCCGCCCCCGCGGCGGTGGGCGCGGCCGATACGATGCTCGGGCCCGGCCGCCACTTCGGCGGCGGGCCCGCGTCCATTGAAGGGACCCCGCAGTGACCCAGTACCGCTCTGCCCGCGCGGCGGTGCTCTCGGCCGGGTCCTGGGGTACCGCCGTCGCCAAGATCATGGCCGACGCCGGCACGCGGGTCGTCGTGCACGCCCGCCGCAGCGAGATCGCCGACGCGATCAACACCAGCCACCGAAACCCGGGCTACTTCCCGGACGTTGAGCTGCCCGCCGCCGTGACGGCGACGACCGACCCGGTCGCCGCGCTGGCCGGCGCGGACTTCCTCGTGCTGTCCATCCCCGCGCAGTCCCTGCGGGCCAACCTCGCCGCGTGGGCGCCGCACATCACGGCCGACACCCTGATCGTGTCGCTGATGAAGGGCATCGAAGCGGACAGCGGACTGCGCGCGAGCCAGGTCATCACCGAGGTGACCGGCATCAGCGCGGACCGGGTAGCGGTGCTGTCGGGCCCGAACCTCGCAGCGGAGATCATGGCGGGCCAGCCCGCCGCCGCCACGATCGCCTGCCCCGACGAAGATGCCGCACACCGCTTCCAAGCCGCCTGCCACACCCCGTACTTCCGGCCCTACACCAGCACCGATGTGATCGGCTGCGAACTGGGCGGCGCGGTGAAGAACGTCATCGCGCTGGCGGTCGGCATCGCCTCGGGCATGGGCCTGGGCGACAACCCGGCGGCCATGCTCATCACCCGTGGTCTGGCCGAGGCCACCCGCCTGGCCACGGCCATGGGCGCGGACCCGGCCACCCTCGCCGGTCTGGCCGGCGTGGGCGACCTGGTGGCCACCTGCTCCTCGCCGCTCTCCCGCAACCGCACCTTCGGCACCCACCTTGGCCACGGCCTGACCGTGGCCGAGGCGACCGCGGCGACCCGCACGACCACCGAGGGCGTCAAGTCCGCCGAAGCGATCCTCGCCTTGGCCCGCGCCCACGATGTCGAAATGCCGATCACCGAAGTGATCTCTGCCCTGCTGAACGACAAGGTCACCCTCGACCAGGCCGCGGCCGCGCTGATGCAGCGGCCCCCCAAGCCCGAACGCTGACCCCAGCAGCCCCGCCACCGCGGGCTGCTCACCAACACCTTCGCCCTCCCGACACGGAGGTCTCACCCATGCACGGAACCGTGCTGTCCGCTGCCCAGATCGCCGCCACCGTCGCCCTCGTGGCGTGGATGATCTCGGGATTCACCCGCCTGCCCGGCCGCTGGCTGCGCTGGAAGATGTTCTGCCGGGGCAACTTCATCATCGTCACCCTCACCGGTACCAAGGACGGCCGCACCGAACCGGTCAGCGCCTACAGCTACCTGACCCCCGGCTCCTTCCTCCTCGGCCCGCCCCAGCTCGTGGCGATCGTCAACCATCTCGTCCGCAGCGGCCGGTACGACCGGATCGACGGGCACGGCCGCCTCCTGTCCGAACGGGGCGAGCAGCGCGTGGAGGTGAGGGACAGCCGTGTCGTGGTTCTTTGACGCTCTCGCCTCTGGCTTCCAGCACCCCACCGACCCCGGACGCCTCCAGCAGTTCCGCATCGTCTTCGGCACCGTCCTCGGCCTGCGGTTCGCCCTGTCCATCGGCCAGGGCGGCTGGAACCGACTCGTCCCCGGCTCCCTGAGCCTCCACCTGACCGAGCGGCGCTTCGGCCCCACCCGGACCCGGCTCCTCGCCAGCGCCTACCGGCCCATGCTGATCATCCGCACAGCCGCCGCCCTCACCCTGGCTGCCGGTCTCGCACCGAGGGCCTCACTCCTGCTGGTCCTGGCCGGAGCCGCCATGGAAATGCTCTACCTCAAGAGCCCCAACTCGATCCACTACACCCTGCTGACCGGAGCCGGCCTCCTAGCCGCTGGAGACCTCGGCCACGGCCTGCACATCGGACACGCCCCCAGCACCGCCAACACCTGGGCGCAGTGCCTCCTCGTCCTGATCACCACCGACATCTACTGGAACTCCGCCTGGCAGAAGACGCGCTCGCGGCAGTTCCGCAGCGGCCTCTACCTAGCCCAATGGATCCACACCTACGCCCAGGTCAAAGACCAGCTGCCCTACCGGCACGAGCACGCAATCCCCGGCTTCGTCCGCCGCCACATGGGCAACCTCACCAACCGCGATATCCGCATCTGGCGGCTGCTGGCAACCACCGTCATCGCAGCGGAAATCGCGCTACCCGCCGCGCTGCTCTTCCCGAGGACGACGCCGTACGCCGCCGCCGCGGGCGTCGCGATGCATATCGCCTTCACCTGCCTCAAGCCCCGGCAGCTCGTCACCTTCTCCGGCCTCACCACCGGCACCTACTTCGCCTTCACAGCCTGAGAACCACGAACGTACCCGCCACCCTGTCCGCCTCAGACCTCGAACCGGGGATCAGCCGGTCATGCCGAGCGCGTTCTCGGGACTGCAGAACGGACACGGCTCCACACCTTCAGTGATCAGCCTCCGGGCCTCGTCACGGCTGATCGCCTTCCCGTAGTCGTCGAAGGTGCAGCTGCCGACGTGCACGTTCAGCGGCTTCGGGCCGTGGGCTGACCGCATCGACGTCACCTTCCACTCCGGCCGGGCCACCACCACGGCCGGCGGGGGAGGGCGGTGGGAAGTGGGGTGCCGCGGTCCGGGCCGAGGGGAAGCTGCGGCGGCCAGCTGCGCCTCCAGATCGCGGATGGCCTGATCGGCCTGCCGCTGCTGCCAGCCGAGCCAGGCCCGCACCGCACGCCACTGCTGCAGACGGACCTCCAACTCGCTCACGACGACCGCGCACCGAGGACCGGCTCCCGCACCGCGTCCAGGCCGGCCTCCGCCGCCTGCTGCAGCTCCACCCGGCCCGCGGTACTCCGTCCACGCTGCTCCCAGTACGGGTGGGCGCTGATCAGACAGGAGAGACGGATCAGCTCGCGCCGCAGGACGGCGGTGTCGAGGGCGGGCTGGAGGGCGAGGCGCCGATAGATCCGGATCTGGTCTTGCTTGAGGGCGACGAGGCCGTCGGGGAAGTGGAAGTGCGGCATCTACTCATTGAACCAGTTGTTCGAATGTTTGTGCGAGTGGGGTTTGTGGTCCTGTGTGCCGAACTGCCCCCGCCCGTGTTCGTGAAGCGGGACACTGACGGTCATGTGGATGGGGTTCGACAAGAAGGAAGCCAAGGCCACGGCGGTGGGCGCGATCCCGTGGCTCGCGCCCACGGGCAAGCTCACCGTGGAGGCGCTGCGCAAGCTGGACCGGCCGCTGCTCGCGTGGGCGCCGGAGGGGGAGGAGTACCGGTTCGACTCGGCCGCCTACTACTCCGAGTACGCCGACGAACCGGGCGGGCTGTCCCCGCTGGAGAAGAAGGTCGCGGCCCTGCCTCTGCGGCCGGAGTGGACGATGGAGCGGATCTGGACTCCCGACGAGGACTCCAGCGAGGAACACCACACCGCGTACCACAAGGCCAGCGTGACGATCGGAGGCCGTCTCCTGCACCCCCGGGATCTGGACTCCTACGCCGCCTTCGCGTATGAGTACGCCGGACTCGACGACGAAGACGCGGACGACGACCCCGAGCTGGACGAGGACGACCTGGGCCAGCCCCGCGTCACCGGCGATCTGGAGGCGGCTCTCGCCTGGGCGGCCGCCGGCGTCTGCGTCCTGCAGCAGTCCCTGCCCTACCCCTTCCGCGACGTCCTGCGCTACGCCGACACCGACAACCGCCCAGCCCACCGGGTTCTCTGCGCGTACGCGCAGCTCCTGCGGATCAAGGACCCGGGCAAGGCCGCGCCCTGGTTCACCGCGCTGGTCTACCTCAACCCGACCGACAACCTCGGCGCACGCTTCTGCGCCCCGGGCGGTCCTTCCGACCGATTCCCTGAACCCGTCTAACTGATCGTTTCAGAAAGAGATTCGGGGCTTCCGAAGGGCAGGTACTGCCGCCCCGACCGAGCGGGAGCCGGTGGCCGCGCGGGTCTCCGTTCCGGACGGCAAGGCGTTGTGGCGTGCGTCCACTTGTGGCCCTGTGCGTTCTGGATGGCGCCCGGCCACATGCCATCCGGCCTCGCCGGATGCAGGCGCTGCGGTTCGAGGCCGGCGGGCTTGTGGTGCTCGGGGCGGAAGCCAGCCCCAGGGCCCGTGGGCGCACGGCTTCCTGGGGCGGGCGCTGCGGGCGGGCCTCCGCAGCCGGGCGCTATTTCCGGCCAAATTCGACAAAGTCTGACGCTTTTGCGTTCAGGATGTGAAGCTTTCGAGCGATTCGGAAGGCGTCATATGCCGATGGCCAGGCGCTCCCGGTCCTGGTGGCCTTGACGGCCTCTCCACCTTCTTCGCAGACGGGACCGTGATGACCACCCCGAGCACCGGAACACCTGCCACCACACCAGCGAAGACCCCGGCCGGCACCACGGCCCCGGCGGGCACCTCGCCCCCGTTCGAAGTGGACAAGGCGATGCTCGACGGTCCGACGCCCAAGGACCTGCTTCCCACCACCGGCAGCTACCCGGTGGAGATCGTCCGGTACCGATCGGTGGTACTCACCGACATCCCCGGGGCGAAGCCGGCGCGCAAGCTGACCGGCGCCATCGACCTCGGCGAGGAGAACTTACCGTTCTACGACCGCCCGGCCGAGGGCATGATCGTCACGACGGAGCAGAGCTGGTCGGCGCAGGGTGTCACGCTCGGCAGACTGCTGCACAGCCTCGCGCTCGCGCCCGGCGAGAGCACCAAGGTCGCGGTCGTCGACTGGCAGCGCACCACCAAGGCCACGGGCTCCGAGACGGCGTCCGAGGCCGAGAGCCTGTCCGCCGCCACGGACCAGAACCGGTCGATCAGCGAGGTCGCGAACGCCATAGCCCGCGAGGAGCAGTTCGGCACCTCCCAGGCGTCTCAGAGGAGCAATTCCTCCAGCTCCGGCGGCAGCGCCGGTATCGCGTTCTTCGGCGCGGGGATCGGCGGCAACTGGAGCGAGTCGTCGAACACGGGCTTCACGACCGCGGTGTCCCGCTCGACCGGCGTGAAGTCGGTCGCGGAGGAAGCGACGCAGCGCATCAGCGCGCGGACCCAGCAGCTGGCGACCGCGGCCCGCAGCCGGAACATGACGGTCGTGCGCGAGACGACGCAGCTGGAGAAGGAGCAGGTCCTCACCCGGGTCGTCACCAACTACAACCACATGCACGCAATGTCCGTGCAGTACTACGAGGTCGTCCAGGTCTACAACGTGGTGACCAAGCCGACCAAGCTCGAACGCTGCCTGTTCATCCCGCTACAGGAACTCAACTTCAACTACACCAGTCTCCAGCGGTACAAGGAGGTCCTCGCGTCGGTCGCGCCGGCCGACTGGGCCGCGAAGATCCGGGCCGCGAACCCCTTCGACACCACCGTACGCAAGCTCGACGCGTGCACGGCATCGGAGGCGCCGTCGGTCGTCCAGGAATTCGAGGGGGTGGATCTGGCCGATGTCGCCGCTTCGGCCATGGGCGTGTACGGGGTGCGCAAGTACGACGGCAGCCCGGTCCGCTTCGATCCGGTGAGCCGGCAGTGGAACCCGCTGCCCACTACCGGACTGGACGGAGACCTGGCCCGCATCGCCCCCGGCAAGGACACCGTCTGGGGGCTCAGAACCGACAACATGCTCGTGCACTTCGACGGGACCACCTGGCGAAGCCACCCGCAGAGCTGGCGGGGCCTGGCCCTCGCATGCGGCCCGGACGGCACGCTCTACATCGTCGGCGGGGACAACTCACTCGGGCAGCGCACCCCGGACGGCGCCATCCACAACCTGAACGTCAGGGCCGACGACGTCGCCGTCGTCGGTAGGGACAAGGTCTGGTACTGCCGGGAGGGGCGGACCTTCGAGCGCACCGGCACCACCTGGACGGAGCGGACCCCGGCGCCGAATGTGAAGCGCCTGTCCGCTGGCCCGGACGGCGTGCTCTGGGGCGTCACCACCGACGGCAAGTCCGTCGTGGTGGAGGCCGGTGCCACGACCTGGACTGCTGGCAAGTACTTTTCCGCATTCTCCGGGATAGTGGATGTCGTCTCCTCCGTCGGCGGGGAGTACTGGGCGCTGGTGAATACCGGGCGCCTGCTCCGGCTGCTCACCGCTCCACGGGAGGCGCCGGTTCCCTTCGACGTCCCCTCGAAGGCCGACTCTCCCTACGCGTCCAAGATCGACGTCTGGTACGACGAGTTCGGGATCCGCAGCCTCCAGGTGGTCTTCCCGGGCCACACTTTCCGCTGCGGCGACACCGGCGGCTCGGGCATACAGCAGCGTGCGTCCCACACCTTCGCGGGCGCCGACAAGCTGCTCTCCGTCGACGCCTGGTCCGGCACGGCCGCCCGCGGCAGCCTCGCCGGGCTGCGCCTGACGATGACCTCGGGGGTGGTCAACTTCGGGATCGCCGCGACCACCAGCGTCGCGGCCGACCTGACCGAGGATGCCGGCGGCGCGGCGATCTGCGGGCTGTTCGGCGCGACGGTGAAGTCCGGCACCCGCACCTACCTCGCCTCGCTCGGGTTCTACGTGCGCGGCGGGAATGTGCCGCAGACGGTCCTGGACCACCTGAACGACAACCGCCGCCACTACAGCCAGGCCGTGTGGGCCAACGCCGACGAGCTGACGCTCAGCCGCATCCTCGCCAACTACTCCTATACCCCGGCGGGCTCGAACGCCGCGCCGGTCCTGCTCGGCACGCTGCTGGACCCCAAGCCGATCGCCGCCACCGGCAACTACCTCGGCTTCCGGTGGAACTTCAACAGCGAGCAGGAACGGGAGGCGTGGACCAAGTCCCGCCAACCGGCCGACAACACGTTCGGGGCGCAGGTCACCAATACCATCGCCATCGCCACCAAGGGCGTCTTCGCCGAGGCCGTACTCGGCCGGGCCAACTCGGCCGAGAAGATCGACCTCACCCGATTCTGGAACTGGAAGGACTCGCCCATCCAGATCACCCCCTCAGACATCGCGCCGGTGTCCATGGGAGGGCGGGCGAAGGACCTCGACACCACGGCGGCCGGCATGGGCGCCTCCCAGGCGAAGTTCACGCCGCTCGCGGCGATGCCCGACCCGGTCGGCCTGCAAACCGTGCAGGCCATCGCCACCGCGAACCTCTTCCGCGACATGAGCGGCCTCAACACCATGAGCCAGGTCCTCACCAAGGGCATCGAAGCCGCCGCCGGCAACGACAAGGCCGCCGGCGAACGCGCCCAGGAAGCCATGAAGACCGCCACCGAACACCTGCAGAAAATGGCCCAGATCGCAGTCGACGCCGCCGCCAAGGCGGCACCCCTCGTGACCGGAGGCGTCGGCGGCGCCGGCAACCTCAGCGCCCTCGGCGGCATGCTGAACCAGGGCGGCAAGGCCGCCTCGGACAGCAAGGCCGCTCCGGACGCCAAGCCCTAGCGTCTAACGGCTGGCCCGGGCCACCGCCCGGGCCAGCCCCGCCCCGCCTGAACAGCAACACCCATCACGTGGGTGCGCCGGAGATCCACGGCTCACACGTCCTCTACCAGGTTCCATCCCGAAGGAGTCGAACTGCGGGCCTTGCGCTCGGCGATCTTGGTCAGCAGGGTGGCCGGGTGCGTACCGATCTTATTGCGGACCACCTGTGAGAGTGGGTGGCTCCGCTACTGCCACCCACTCCCACGCGACGCCACCGCCATCCCGGGCGACCTCGTGTACCGGACAGGGCGGCTCTCGCCGCCATCATGTACGTGCTGCGGACCGGCGTTGCCTGGCGCGACGTCCCCGCCCAGACCGTGGGCTGCTCCGGAGTCACGGCCTGGCGCCGGCTTCGGGACTGGACCGAGGCCGGAGTCTGGCCGCGCCTGCATGCCGCCCTGCTGACCGAACTGCGTCGCGCGGGCTCCCTGAACCTGGACGACTGCGCCGTGGACGGCTCGCATGTCCGGGCTCTCAGAGGGCGTCGAGCAGGGGCTGGAGGTTCATGCGGCCACCGTCTGCGGCCCGCGCCAGGTGGGAGTGTTCGCGCTGGTGAGCCGTCGGGCCATGACCTGGGTCATCGCCCAGTAGACGCGGGAGGTGGACGAGGCCGGGCGGTGCTCGTAGTCGCGGACCAGGCGTCGGTGCAGTATGAGGATCCCGTAAGTCTGTTCGACCCTCCACCGCTTCGGCTGCGGGACGAACCCCCTCTCATGCGGGTTGCGTTCGACGATCTCCACGTCGATGCCGAGCGCGGTGCCGTGGGCGACCACGGCCGTCTTGAAGCCCTGGTCGACCAGGGCTTTGCGGACGGTGCCGCCGGTGTGCTCGGCGACCTGGTCCAGCAGGGCGATGCCGGCTGCGTTGTCGTGGGTGTTCGCGGCCAGGACGATGACGGCGATGACCAGGCCCAGCACGTCCACGGCCAGTCCCCGTTTGCGGCCCGGCACCCTCTTCGCCGGGTCCCGGCCGGTCGTGGAGGTGGGGACCCCGGCGGCCGCGTGGACACTCTGGGTGTCCAGGACCACCAGGGTCGGGTCCTCTAATCGGCGGGCTCGTTCACGGACCTGGCAGCGCAGGAGTTCGTGGATGACCTGGTCGGTCCCGTCGTCGCGCCAGGCGGCGAAGTAGTAGTACGTCGTGCTCTTCTGCGGCAGGTCGTGCGGGAGGTAGGCTCAATGGCAGCCGGTCCGGCCCTGGTAGAGGATCGCGTTGACGATCTCCCGCATCGCGTAGGTGCCCTGGTGGCCGCTGACCGAGCGGTGCCGGTCCTTCCACGCGGTGATCACCGGCTCGATCAGAGCCCACTGCTCGTCCGATAAGTCGCTCGGGTACGGCTTGCGTTCGCTCACATCATCACACCAGCAGACGATCGGCCGCGGGCCGATGGATTCCGCCCCTCACCCACACCATCAGGCGACGACAGACTCACTCAAAAGCTCACGACCGCCCTCTGAGAGTGGTGCCCATGGTCCACCGAATTGAAGCGCCCAGTCCCGACGATGCTGCATCCGTGGGCCGCATGCAGCTCACGGCCTGGCTCCAGACCTACCCCAACGAAGACGCTGGCATTGATGAGACGTGGATCCGCGAGCAGCGAGGGTCTGCTGTCACCAGCGAGGGCATTGCGCAGTGGCGAGAGTTCATTGACGAGGTCGCATGCCACCCTGACCAGCTTTTCTGCCGTGTCGTCCGATCCGGGGCTGAGATCACCGGTGTCCTCTGTGGCCGCCGCGACGAATTGGTGATCCTCGGACCGATGTATCTGCTGAACGAAGCCCAGGGCCAGGGCATTGGCGGTCAGCTGATGGGTGAGTTCTTCCTATGGGCGGACGGTGCTCCCATGCACCTGTGGGTGACCGAGTACAACGGGAGAGCGATCCGGTTCTACGAGCACCAGGGGTTCCGGCTCACGGGTGAGCGTGAGCTGTGGCGAGACAGGTTGCCCAACGTGCGTATGGCGCGCGGTCTCGTGCAGCATCCTTGCATCGCATGAGACGCGCAGGGTGATCGACCACAAAATTTGTGCCAGAGCCGTTTCCGGTTCTGGCACAGATCTTGGGGAGCAGTCGCGGTGAGTTACCTGGCGCTCGATTGTGAGGGCGGGGTTATGTGAAACTGCGTATGCCGTGGTGTCCCGCTGGACTTAACGTTTGTCAAGTTCCCGGTCGTCTCAGCTGTAGACGGTGATGGTGCTGGACATGCTGAGCGGCGTTTTATTCCGGGAGTCGCTTTCACAAGGATCTGGCCGTTCCTCGCTGTAGAGCCGGACCGGTGTGACGACTGGGTTGGTCAGCTCGGCGACGACGACCTGATAGTGCGCCAGGAGCCCTCGGGTGATGGCGTCGGTGAGGGACAGCTCGTACACGACGGGCCCGAACACGCGGGGGTCGTCCATGGAGCAGGCCGTCTCCTTTGGGAGCCGGTCCCACCGCGACCGCGGCAGGTACGTCCGGCCCTCGGCCTCGGCCTTCCGCCGCAGTTGCTCCGTCTCCCGGCGCCGCTCTCCTTGAGCTCCCGCTCCAGCCGCTCCTGTTCCCGGGTTCTGGGCGGGCGTTCGGCCCAGGTCCTCGGGGTGGCCGTCATGTAGAGCCGGCGCCGGGCGGGGATGACTTCCTGGCGGTGGACGTCGGCCCAGGCCTTGCCCGCCGACCCGCTGGTGCGGTGTGCCTCGTCGACGACGACCAGGTCGAAGGGCTCCATGGGCAGGCCGTACTCCCCGCGGTGGGCTTCGGCGATGACGGGCAGGGAGGCGTAGGTGGCGTAGACGGTGACCGGGCCCCGGCCGTGCCACAGGGCGAGCTGTGGTGCCGACGTCGTCGTGCGCACCTGGAGTCTGTAGAGCTGGGTGTTGTCCTCCAGCGAGCAGACCGCGACCGCGGGCCCGGTGTGGCCGGCTGTCCGCCACTCCCGGGCGGTCTGTGTGCGATCTCTCGGTTTAGGGACAGTGGTGTGAGAGACAGTGGCCTCTTGGGGTGTTGGTGCTGGTCAAGGCTTGCTCTGAGATCGGGTGTCACTGTCTTTGATGTGAGAG
>NZ_JBGWAB010000105.1:0-30107 GCF_041862025.1 Streptomyces sp. AB3(2024) | reverse complement strand
TTTTCAAAGGAACCTCATCCACCGAAGTGGACGGGGTATCAACTTCTGGCGTTGATTTTTGGCACGCTGTTGAGTTCTCAAGGAACGGACGCTTCCTTTGTACTCACCCTCTCGGGCTTTCCTCCAGGCTTTCGTTCTGTTCTTGCGTTTCCGACTCTATCAGACTCTTTCGTGTCCGATTTTCCTCGGTGCTTTCCAGGTTCTGCGCTTTCGCGCTTTCCCTTTCCGGCGATTCCAACCTTACCAGATCATTTCCGCACCGTTTCCGGTTCTGGATTTGAATTCGGTGACCGTTGGAGGGTCTGTGCCTTTCGGCGCTCCGCTACGTTAGCGCTTTCCCCTTCCGACTCAT
Source organism: Streptomyces sp. AB3(2024) (assembly GCF_041862025.1). Lineage (NCBI taxonomy): Bacteria > Bacillati > Actinomycetota > Actinomycetes > Kitasatosporales > Streptomycetaceae > Streptomyces > Streptomyces sp. AB3(2024). Next base: position 29,755 of record NZ_JBGWAB010000105.1, on the reverse strand, counting down.
AATCGAGTCGGCGGGCAGGGAATTCGGGCATGCCGAATAGGACCCCGCCAGGGGTAAGTCGTAGGTAGTGGTTTCGCCGCTCTGGGGGTCTGCGAAGGCAGTACCCCGTTCAAGCGGCTCGGGCTACGTTAGGCGTCCGTCACGGCCGAGTCAAGTTGCGCGGCGGCGTGGCACGTGGGGGCGGTAGGGGCTCACCGTCGGGTCGCCGGTGAGCCAGTAGCGGTAGGGATGGGCGGCCCCCGCACCGCCGACCCCCGTGCGGGGTCCGTTGCCCACCAGGTCGGGCGGGGTGGCGGTGCCGGTGAGGAGGGACAGCGGGGAATCGGGGCCGGCGCAGAGGCCCGTAGCGTCGAGGGAGCGGTCGACATCGAGGGCCGTGGCCAGACGGGCCGGACCCTTGGCCAGTTCCCGAGGGGTTCTGGCGGAAAGTCGACGTTTGGCTGCGAGGTCGGCGCCCACCGAAGGGCTGGTCAGTCGTAGCCAGCGGCGCGCGGAGTCGGGAAGGCCCTTCTGGAGTACTCGCCCCTTCGGCTTCGAGCGAGACGGCAGGCATCGGGAAGCGGAGGTGGAAGCCCTGCGGCAGGCGTACCGGGATGTCCTGGCCGGGGTCACCCTCTGGTCCATCGCGAAGGACTGGAACACGCGCGGACTGCTCTCGCCGCACGGCAAGGAGCGGCGCAGCTCGAACCTTCGGATCGTCCTCTTGAAGCCGAGGAACGCGGGAATCCAGACGTACTCGCAGTGGGTCGAGAAGCCGGACGGGAAGCGCGTGCGGCGGACTGAGGAGACCGGCGCGGGTAACTGGGAGGCGATCGTCTCCGAGGGCATATTCCGTGCGCTGGTCCGCTACCTGAGCGACCCCGAGCGCAACACGGGCGGTGGCGGCAAGCGCAAGGCCCTGTTGTCCGGCGTGGTCCGCTGCTCGAAGTGTCAGGCCGTCGTCACTCAAGGGTGGAGCAAGAAGAACGCGGCAGGAGAGCGGTACCGCATCTACACCTGTTCGGGTGGCCGGTGCATCACCTGCCCCGCGGACCTGCTCGATTCCTTCGTTGTCAGGAAGGTCATCGACAGGGCCGAGGAGTGGAACGCGGCACCGGCCACGGATGCCACAGACGAGGAGCGAGAGGCCGAGCTGCTGACCGAGGAAACAGCCGCCTCCGAGAGGCGCACCGCCCTGGCGGAGATGTTCTCTGCGGGGGACATCGACGCGTCGACCCTGCGGGCGGGCATCGGCAGGTGTGACGCCGACCTGACCAAGATCCGTGCCGAGCTGGCAGACCTGGCATCGCAGCGGGTGCGCGTCGACCTCGGCGACATCGAGTACCTGTGGGAGGAACTGGACTACGAAGACCCCGACCGCATCGACTACGTGCGGACCGTCGTCATGCAGGTCTGCGAGCGAGTCGAGCTGATGCCGCGCGGTCGAGGAGTCCGGTCCTTCAAAGGCGAGCACTGCCGGATCACGTTCCGGAACCCCTGAAATCCGATCACGGAGAGTCGAGCCGGCCGTCGGCACTCAGTGCGCACGGGCCGTCTGCCGAGAGTCGGGCGGGGCCCATCGCCATGCCCGGCGAGGCGGAACCAAAGATCCCTCAGGGCCTCCGTGCGCCCGCTCGCTCCCCAGTTCATGCAACAACGTGCATGAGTCACGTCTGTGCATGGACGGCCGCAAGCAGCCCCCGTACGGTCGCCTCAGGCGGCCCAACCGGGCCGACAAGTCAAGGGGGTTCCGCATGCACGCGAAGAACTGACTCGGCTCACTGGCAACGGCAACAGCCCGTGTGGAGAGGACGACTGCCCGAACGTCTACCGCACCGCTTCCGGCTCCATCGTGGTTCAGGGTGACGTGTCCGACGCCTTTACTCCCCCGCAGGGGGAAGGGCTCGTGGAGATCCCCGAGAGCGTTCTTCGGGAGGCTGTTCGTGCTCTTGGATGGTGACGAGTGGCGGGCCACGCTCCGCGGTTTCCAGTCGGAAGCGTGGCGACTGGAAACCCTGCCCCAGTACCTGGTTCCGCAGGAGGCGGAAGAACTTGAAGCCTTCCGGGCAGGCAACCGCGTCGACCCCCACGGCTACTCATCCGCGTACACGGAAGTCCTGAAGCGGCTGCGTGGCGAGGGGAAGAGCAAGGGGCGAGTGCACGTCCTGACTCGACCGCTCTCCGAGTGCCTGCGCTTCGAGTTCTCCCGGTACTACGCCCCGCACGTGCTCGCCGGGGAGGACATTCGCATCCTTGACGTGACCGAGCGGGAGAACCCGTTGCCGGATGTCGAGGACTTCTGGATGTTCGACCGCTCGACGGTCGTCCTGATGCACTACGAGGGCGACGGCACGCAGATCAGCCGAGAGCTGTACGAGGGTGACCCTGCGCCGTTCGTCGAGTGGCAGCGCATCGCCGTCGCCGCGTCGGTTCCCTTCCTGGAGTATGTGAACAGGTGACGTTCAAAGCTGAGCAGCTTGGCGGATCCGGCACCGAACTCGCCTCTCTGCTTCGGGACCTGCGCAAGCGAGCCGGCCTCTCAGGGGACCGGCTCGCAGCACGCTGCAACATGTCCCAGTCGAAGGTGTCTCGCATCGAGAACGGCCGGACACGGCCGTCCCTGGTCGACGTCGAGCAGATCTTGCGAGCTCTGGACGCTCCGCCGGGACTGGTCGCCGAGGTCTCCGCCCTCGCCAGGATGGCGAACACCGAGTGGCGGAACCTACGAGAGCTTCGGCGCAAGGGGCTCGGTACGAGACGGGCCGAGCTGAAGTCGCTCGAAGCGTCCTCCACACAGATGCGGTACTTCCTGCTCTCGATGGTTACCGGCCTGCTCGCAACCCCGGAGTACGTACGGGCGTTCGTTCTGACCGAGCAGGCGGTTCGCTGGCCGGTCGTCTCTCCACTGGCACTGGCCGAGCAGATGGACCGGCTGGCATCCCTGTCCTACCTCCCGAACGTTCAGATCGGGGTGATCCCGGTGGGGGCACCGACGCCCCGAACCCCTCTGAGCACGTTCACCATCTACGACGTCGCGTTGGTCACCATCGAGACGACGGCGGGAAATCTCGTACTCCGGGACGGCCGAGACGTTCAGGCGTATCTGACGGAGTTCGCCGGCTACGAGGAACATGCCCTTGTCGGCGAAGACCTTCGGGCGCGGCTCGCCGAGTGGTCCGCCGCTTGCCGTGCATGACTGCAGTCGACTACGCGGCTGAAGGGCCATCCCGTGCGCACCCCGGGGGATCATCCTTCGGCAAGCGAACAGTCGGGAGGTCGCACGGATGAGCACACCCAAGACGACGATGGACGGACCGGTACACGTGACCCTTCCCTCCGCGCCGCCCGACCCCGTGTCGGGCTGTCGTGAATGCCTGCGGTACGCGGTGGCTCGCGCGAACGCCACGTCGGTCGGGGACTACTCGCAGGTGTCGGACGTGAACGTGGGCCTGCGGGCTCATCTCCGGAACGAACACCGGGGACGCTGATGGCGCGCACGGTCCTGCGGTTCGTGACGCACCGGATCACACAGCATCCGGATACGGACGTGACCTATGAGGCGGAGTGCCTGCACTGCAAGTGGAAGGCGGAGCCGTCGACAGACAGTGCGGCGGTCGACGTCGAGTGCATGAGCCACACCGGCATGAGCAACCATCGCGGCTTCCGGCGGCTCTGTACGGCGTTCGCCATGGTCGTACGAGCCGATGAGGCTAAGCCCCCGGCGCGCTGAGGGACGGCAAGCAACGCAGACCAGAGGCGCGCTGGAAGGGGCGCAGCGTGAGCGACACGCGCCCCTGCGCTGGCCCCTGTCGACCTCCCCCGCGGTCGGCGGGGCCGCATCGTTGGAGCCTCAAGACAGTGTTGGACGTCCACATACGAACGGCCCCCGGCGTAGAGCCGAGGGCCTGCAGGAATGAGAGGCCTCGGTCCCCTTCGCCCAGGTACTCAGGCTGCGGCTTGACCGGGGTCCTCGTCCTCCGAGGAGTCGCTCGGGAAAAACCACCGGCGAACCAAGGTGTAGCCAGGAGGAAGGTCGTTGCCCGTCAGTTCCTTGTACCTCGCCCTGACTTCCTCGCTGGCCTGCTGACCGGCGGGGAGTCTCCGTAGGAAGGGGTCGCGGTCAGGGTCAAGGGAGGACCGCCGAGGCTCGTCCGCGGTTTCACGGCTGGAAACCGGCTCGGAGTCCGCGATGTCCTTGGCGTCATACTTCTCGGCGTCCTGCCTCGTGGCGAGATGGGCGACCACGGCCAAGCCCACGGCCAGAGTCACGGCGCCAACGATGCGGATCTTCGGCTTGTGCTTCCCGTACCAGTTCTTCGTCTTCTCGACGAAGGAGGTGGGCTCGCCGTCCTCGGGCGTGGAGTCAGTCACGCGCACACATCTACCGGACCTATCCCTCACCTGTCAGGCAATCAGCCGACATCGCCCGATCATGTTCAGTGGCGCTCGCCAAGGCTGAAGTACGTCCATACGTCTTCCCGGTAGCCTCCTGCGCCGCCCTCCGGGCGGCCCTAGCCGCTGCCTGAAGTGCGTCTACGAGGCTTCTGTCGTAGGCCGCTTGAGACTGTGGCGGCCGGTAGGGGGCTGGACTGCACTGGGCCAAATAGATAAGAGAGCACGCGAACGTTTCCGCAGCTCAGAGCCTGTGCCGCTACACGCCAGACGTGCTCTGGCTACACGCCCGAGATGTAGTCACCGGTCCTGATGGAGGCGGCAGGGGGCTGACGCACCCTTGCCCTTCTGGAACAGATGGGAAGGAAGGACTAGGCAGGCGGCCCCGGAACGGGGCGACACGAGGTCGAGTGCCTTGGCACGGGCCACCGCGTTACGGGTGCTCTGGTCGGACAGTGGCTTGCCGTCCTTGCCCAGCAGGGCGGCCAGCCGGCCGGGCTGGAAGCCTGCGTGTCCTTGCCGGTCTGCCCATCCGATAGCGGCGAAGTGGACGCGGTAGGCGAGTGGGTGTCCGGGGTGCTGCGGCGGGGTGGACCGTGCACGGTTGGCATGGTCTCTTCACAGGTGAACGCCCAGGCCCTTCGGGCCTGAACTCGGTCTCGTGCGGTCGGAAGCGACGGCGGCGACCTGGGCGAGGGATCTTATACGAGATAGGGAAGACCCCGTTCAGGGAGCCCTGCCGTGTAGTGCTGCTCTGTTCAGCCGGAGCCTGATTCCAGAGCGACCCGGTCAGTAGCTAGCGGCCCACAGTGCTCCAGTCGGCGGGAGCAGGCGGCACCGTGCGGCCTGCAGTGTGTTCGCGGAGGCGCCGGGTCAGTTCTGGCAGATCGTAGGCAGGGAAGCTGACCTGCAGGAGGCGCAGGCCGAAGTCCGACGGCTGGTCCCCCTGAAACATCGCCGCGTCCATCGGCTTGATCTTCACGTCCCAGGCGTCGGGGGCGGCCCAGTGAGTCATCCGCACGTAGAAGGCGTCTCGCGGTCCGGCATTTGCTACGGCCGAGAGGAAGGCGAGTCCGCTGTCGACTGGGAAGTCGATGAGCATCCAGCCGCGGCGAGACTCCACCCAATCCGCCATATGCGGCAACTTCGCCGGCCAATCCGCGTTGCTCTCGGCCAAGTCCTGGCAGCAGGTGAACGTATCGATGCCGCACTCCCAGATCGCCTGGATAGCTGGTGCGAGCTGCTCGTCGATCCGGGCGTGGAGGTTGCCGACCCGGACGAGAACGGTGGGATGCGTTCCTTCGTAAGACGTCATCGCAGGAGCATAGAAGCGGAGTACGACATCGCTGCTGGCGAAGCCCCGCCGACAAGCGGCGACCGCTAGCCTGCGGGCCACCCCGACGCTCACCCAGCCAAGTCAACCACTCACGGGCCAGCTCAAAGACTCGGTCAACACCCACGCGTCCGGCCCGAATCGGCGCAGGTCGGCAGTCACCCGACCGGCCAGGAACGCGTCACGCGCCGCGCTCGTGGACGATCACGCATCGCATGACCTAACCTCCGCACCGACTCACCGGCGGGCCGTCGGCGAGGCGCGCAGCGGCTCAGGCTCCGGCGGGCGGTTTGGCTCGCGGGCTCAGTCGGTACGCCGAAACCGTCGGATCATCGGCTACGTAGAACCGGTGTTGCCAGTCGTGGGCCTCGCTCACGCCTACCCGAGGACCAGCCTGGATGAGCGCGGCAGGTACCGACTCCCCCTCGGACAGCACGACCGAGGTACCTGTCAGGAGGTCTGCGCCGTTGTGCTCACCCGTAATGCCGAGAGCCTGACAGAAGTTGCCTGGACCTCGGGCGAGGCGTGGGCTCTCGACCCTCTCCCCTCGCCGCTTGCGTGCCAGGTCTTCCCCCTCGATGACCCTGCCTGCCCGGATGAGGACGCCCGAGGCGATGCCGTCCGTCCCGGTGACGACGTTGGCGCACCAGTGGAGACCGTGGGACCGGTAGACGTACAGGTGTCCTGCGGGTCCGAACATGACCGCGTTACGAGGTGTCTGGCCTCGGTAGGCATGGGAGGCCGGGTCGGCCGCGCCGGAGTACGCCTCGGTCTCCGTGATGGCGATGCTCACGGTGCCCTCTGGGGTCTTGCAGGTGAGTACACTCCCGAGCAGCTTGGGAGCGACTTCTTCGGCAGGGTGAGCGAGGAGATCGACATTCATGCTGACTGCCTTGACATGCCGTAGATGAAGTAGACGTACGCGTGTCCGGGCGGGCCGAACATGGACGCGTTGCGGTCGGTGCGGCCGCGGTAGGCGTGGGAGCCGGGGTCGGCCGCGCCCTCGTAGGCCTCGACCTCCGTGATGCGCAGTTCCACGGGGCCGTCCGGCGTACGGCGGACGAGGACGCGGCCCAGCAGGTCGGGGGCCACGGTGAGGACCGGCCGGTCGAAGAAGGACCGGGGCAGGGGCGTACGGTCGGGGCGCGCGCTCATCCGGTCGAGCGTAGTGGAACGGGCACCCGTGCAACCGGGGCCTAAGGTTCCGCGTTGGTAAGGGTAGGCGCAACGTAGTCGCCAGGTCCTTAGATCCGTATCAGGGGAGATGTGAGCATGGGGTTCAGGAAGCTGTTCGCGAGCCTGGGTGCCGGTGGTGCTTCGGTGGACACGATCATCACCGAGCCGAACGTCGTGCCGGGTGGCATCGTCCAGGGCGAGGTCCGGATCCAGGGCGGGTCCGTGGAACAGCAGATCGAGGGGCTTTCCGTCGGCCTCCAGGCGCGCGTGGAGGTGGAAGGCGGCGACCACGAGTACAAGCAGGACATCGTCTTCACCAAGCAGCGCCTCGGCGGTGCCTTCCAGGTGCAGGCCGGCGCGCTGCACGTGGTGCCGTTCGGGCTGGAGATCCCGGCGGAGACGCCGATCACCCACTTCGGGGGGCAGCACCTGCACGGGATGAGCATCGGGGTCAGCACCGAGCTGGAGATCGCGCGCGCGGTGGACGCGGGCGACCTCGACCCGATCAACGTGCACCCGGTGCCGGCACAGCAGGCGATCCTCGACGCCTTCCGGCAGCTGGGCTTCTCGTTCCGCAGCGCGGACATGGAGCGCGGACACATCCGCGGCACCCGGCAGACGCTGCCGTTCTACCAGGAGATCGAGTTCCTGCCGCCGTCGCAGTACCGCGGTCTGAACCAGGTGGAGCTGACCTTCGTCTCGGACGGCCGTGAGATGGACGTCGTGCTGGAGATGGACAAGAAGCCGGGCCTGTTCAGCGAGGGCAGTGACACCTACCGCTGCTTCCAGGTGGGACTGCAGTCGTACGAGGGAACGGACTGGGCCGCGTACCTGAACCAGTGGATCGCGTCGGTCGGTTCGCAGCGCAACTGGTTCTAGGCTCGGGCCCGTACGCCCGTACGCGTTTCCCCTCAGGAGGTACAGCAGTGGCCGAACAGAACAGGGCTCCCCTTCCGCACGCTTTCCACCCGGAGGTTCCTTCCTTCACGGTGACGAGCGACGACGTCTCACCGGGGGCCGATCTGCACGCGGCCCAGGTACTGACGGGCAAGAACCTCTCGCCGCAGCTGCGGTGGGAGGGCTTCCCCGAGGGGACGAAGAGCTTCGCGGTGACCTGCTACGACCCGGACGCCCCTACGGGCAGCGGGTTCTGGCACTGGGTGCTCTTCGACCTGCCGGTCTCGGTGACCGAGCTGCCGGCCGGTGCGGGGAGCGGGGACTTCGCCGGGCTGCCCGAGGGTGCCGTGCACGCGCGGAACGACTACGGCACGCGTGACTTCGGTGGCGCGGCTCCGCCGCGCGGGGAGCGGCACCGGTACGTGTTCACCGTGTACGCGGTGGACCGGGAGCAGCTCGGGCCGGACGAGGACTCGTCTCCGGCGGTCGTCGGTTTCCATCTGCGGTTCCACGCTCTCGGCCGGGCCCAGCTGATCGGTGAGTACGAGGCTCCGTTGCGCTGATCGTTCTCCGCGTGTTGGCCCGGTCCTGGTCTAAAGACGGCCAGGACCGGGCATTTTTATTGCGTTGTCCCGCGTGGCGCGCGCGGCCAGAGTGGTTGCGGGCCCTGCCGCCGGGGTGGTCGCGGGCCTGCACACGGGAGGTGGGCGAGATGCGGGACACGCTGGTGCTGAACGCGAGCTTCGAGCCGTTGTCGACGGTGACGCTGAACCGGGCCGTGGTCCTGGTGCTCCAGGACAAGGCCGTGGTCGAACAGTCGCATCCCGAGCTGCGTGTGCGTGCGGCCACCATGGAGTTGCCGATGCCGCGGGTGATCAGGCTGTGCAGGTACGTGCGGGTGCCCTTCCGAAGACATGCTCCCTGGTCACGGAGGGGGGTGTTGGTCCGGGACCAACACCGGTGCGCGTACTGCGGGAAGCGCGCGACGACCGTGGACCACGTACTTCCGAGGGCGCAGGGCGGTGGGGACACCTGGCTGAACACGGTGGCCTCCTGCGCCGAGGACAACCACCGCAAGGCGGCGCGGACTCCTGAGGAGGCGGGGATGCCGTTGCTGCGCAAGCCCTTCGTCCCGTCTCCGGCCGACGCGATGCTGCTGGCCCTCGGGGTGGGCGGGCAGGACGGGCTGCCCGAGTGGCTCGGGCGTAGCGCCTGAGCCACTCGTCCGCTGGGCGGCGTATTCCTCGTACGCCGTTCAGCGGAGGAGGAGCTGGACGATCGCCAGGATGCCGACCGTCACGATGACGGCGCGCAGGACGGTCGGCGGGAGGCGCCGGCCGACGGTGGCGCCGATCTGGCCGCCTATGGTGGAGCCGACGGCGATGAGGACCACGGCCGTCCAGTCGAACTCGGCGACGAAGAGGAAGAAGACGGCCGCGATGCCGTTGACGAGGGCGGCCACGACGTTCTTGACGGCGTTGATCCGTTGCAGGTCGTCGTGGAGGAAGAGGCCCATCAGCCCGAGGTAGAGGACGCCCTGCGCGGCGCCGAAGTAGCCTCCGTAGGCGCTGGCGAGCAGCATGCCGGTCATCAGGGCCGGGCCGCCGTCCGGGTGGGCGGTGTCGCCGCCGGCGGCTTCCTGGCGGCGGCGCACGGCCGCGGCGAGGCGGGGCTGGAGGGCCACGAGGACGAGTGCCACGCCGATGAGGACGGGCACGATCGTGTCGAAGGAGTCCGACGGCAGGTTGAGGAGCAGGATCGCGCCCGCGAGGCCGCCGACGAGGGAGACCGCGCCGAGGCGCAGGACGCGGGCGCGCTGGCCCCGGAGCTCCTTGCGGTAGCCGAAGGCTCCGCTGAGGGAACCGGGCACCAGCCCGAGGGTGTTGGACACGTTCGCGGTGACCGGGGGCAGTCCGGTGGCGAGCAGCACCGGGAAGGTGATCAGGGTGCCGGAACCGACGATGGTGTTGATGGTGCCGGCGCCGATTCCGGCGGCGAAGACCGCGAGTGATTCCCAGATGGACATGGACGGAGCCATCCCCTTTGCGTGAGTGAGTCGCCTCCCCGCCATGAAGGTCGAGGGGCCTCACCGATCATGCACGAGGGGAGGGCGGCGTCAGTCGATGGGGGGCTGTTCCCGGCGGTCCTTGGCGCTGTCGGCCTCGGGGGCTCCCTTGCCGGGGGCCTGGGGGTTGAAGCCGGACGAACCGCCGCCCATGGGGCCGAAGTTGCCCATGGCGCCGGAGAGGCCCTTGAGGGCGTCACCGATCTCGCTGGGCACGATCCAGAGCTTGTTGGCGTCGCCCTCGGCGAGCTTCGGGAGCATCTGGAGGTACTGGTAGGCGAGCAGCTTCTGGTCGGCGTCGCCGGCGTGGATGGACTCGAAGACCGTACGGATGGCCTGGGCCTCGCCCTCGGCCCTCAGCGCGGCGGCCTTGGCCTCACCTTCGGCGCGGAGGATGGAGGACTGCTTCTCGCCCTCGGCGCGCAGGATCTCGGACTGGCGGACACCTTCGGCCTGGAGGATCGCGGCGCGCTTGTCGCGGTCGGCGCGCATCTGCTTCTCCATCGAGTCCTGGATGGAGGTCGGCGGCTCGATCGCCTTGAGCTCGACGCGGTTGACGCGGATGCCCCACTTGCCGGTGGCCTCGTCGAGGACTCCGCGCAGGGCGGCGTTGATCTCCTCGCGGGAGGTCAGCGTCCGCTCCAGGTCCATGCCGCCGATGATGTTGCGCAGGGTGGTGACGGTGAGCTGCTCGATGGCCTGGATGTAGCTGGCCACCTCGTACGTCGCGGCGCGGGCGTCGGTCACCTGGTAGTAGATGACGGTGTCGATGTTGACGACCAGGTTGTCCTGGGTGATGACCGGCTGCGGCGGGAAGGGGACGACCTGCTCGCGGAGGTCGATCCGGTTGCGGATCGAGTCGATGAACGGGACGACGATGTTGAGGCCCGCGTTGAGGGTGCGGGTGTAGCGGCCGAACCGCTCGACGATGGCTGCGCTGGCCTGCGGGATCACCTGGATCGTCTTGACCAGGGCGATGAAGACCAGAACCACCAGGATGATCAGGACGATGATGATCGGTTGCATGCGGTTCCCCGTGCCCTTCCGGCTGTCTGTGCTGCCCCGTTCAGCGGAGTCTCGCAGACCCCGGGGCCGCGGGTGGGCTGCTTGCTCACATGACGACCGCGGTCGCCCCGTCGATGTCGACCACGTCGACGGACTGACCCGGTTCGAAACTGCTGTCGACGTCCAGGGTGCGGGCGGACCAGACCTCGCCCGCGAGCTTGATCCGGCCGCCGCTGCCGTCGACGCGTTCGAGGACGAGGGCGGATCTGCCCTTCAACGCCTCGATGCCGCTGCGGTGTTGGGGCCGCTGGTCCCGGTGGCGGTTGGCGATCGGCCGGACGACGGCGATCAGCGCGACCGACACGATGACGAAGACCAGGACCTGGGCCACCGCTCCCCCGCCGAGGGCCGCCGTACCGGCGGCCGCGAGCGCGCCGACGGCGAACATGCCGAACTCCGGCAGTGCGGTCAGGACGAGCGGGATGCCCAGTCCGGCCGCGCCGATGAGCCACCACACCCACGCGTCGATGTTCACATCGTCATGGTAGGTCGGGTGGGTGCGGTCCGGACAGGGCGCGAGCGCCGGCACGCGCCCCGGCCCGGTGACCCTTTCCGGCCACGGCACTAGCGCAGCGGCAGGCCCTGGGCGGTCCAGCGGTCGTGGTCGTTGCGCTCGACGACCAGCGGGAGGCCGAAGCAGAGGGAGAGGTTGCGCGAGGTCAGTTCCAGGTCGATGGGACCGGCGGTGACGACCTTGCCCTGGCGGATCATGAGGACGTGCGTGAAGCCGGGGGCGATCTCCTCGACGTGGTGCGTGACCATGACCATCGACGGGGCCATCGGGTCGCGGGCGAGGCGGCCGAGGCGGCGTACGAGGTCCTCGCGGCCGCCGAGGTCCAGGCCCGCGGCGGGCTCGTCGAGGAGGAGCAGCTCGGGGTCGGTCATCAGGGCGCGGGCGATCAGGGTGCGCTTGCGCTCGCCCTCGGAGAGGGTCCCGAACTTCCGGTCGAGGTAGTCGCTCATGCCGAGGCGGTCGAGGAAGGCGCGGGCGCGCTGCTCGTCGACGTCCTCGTACTCCTCCTGCCAGGTCGCGGTCATGCCGTAGGCGGCGGTGAGCACGGTCTGCAGGACGGTCTGCCGCTTCGGGAGCTTGTCGGCCAGCGCGATGCCGGCGACGCCGATGCGCGGGCGCAGCTCGAAGACGTCGGCGCCGGGCTTGCCGAGGGTGCTGCCGAGGATGGTGGCGGAGCCCTTGGTGGGGAAGAGGTAGCTGGAGGCGAGGTTCAGCAGCGTGGTCTTGCCGGCGCCGTTGGGGCCGAGGATCACCCAGCGCTCCCCCTCCTTCACCGACCAGGAGACCTGGTCCACCAGAGCCCGGCCCTCGCGGACCACGGATACGTCCACCAGCTCCAGAACATCGCTCATGAGCGTGTTGTCACCCCTTGCAGTCACGGTTCTCTGTGCGCGCCTGTAGGCGCGGCCCCAGGGGAAAACCTACGCCACTCGCGGAGGGCTACGGGCGCCAGGCCGGGTCCGGCGCCGGATCCGTAGAGTGGGGGGATGCTTTTCGAACCACGTTCAGGGCGGCTGGCCGCCTGGGGGAACGCTCTGCTGGCCGGTCTGGTCTCGCCCGACGAGGCCGCGCTGTCGATCGTGGGCGAGGACGCCGTGCACCGGGTGGCCGGGCTGCCGGGGGAAGCGGAGCCGGTCGGGCTCACGCTGGCGCTCGGGCGGCTGCGTGCGCTGGGGGCAAGCGGACTGCGGGTGGCGCTGCCGGCGCCGGGACATCCGCTGGGGCTGAGCGGGCCGCCGGAGTTCAACGCGCGGGCGCTGGAGGCCGAGGAGGCCGTGGTGTGCGCGGGTGCGGCGCTGGGTCTGGTGCCGGAGGTGACGGAGGCGGGCCCGGCCGGTGACGTGCACGTCTCGGTGCTGTGGCAGTGCCTGCCGGTGCGGGAGGCCCCGCCGGCGGACGTGCCCTCGCTCGGTGAGGCGGAGCGGGAGCTGGCGGAGGCGCTGCGCGAGGCGACGGTGGTGCTGACCCGGCTGGACGTGGCGGGGTCGGGTCCGGTGGCGGAGGCGGCGCTGTCGGCGTACCGGGCGCGGGCGGAGGCGGGCCGTGAGGTGCTGGCTCCCGGGTACCCGGCGCGGGCGGTACGGGTGCTGGCTCTGGCGCAGCGGGTGGACCTGATGGTGTCGCTGGCGTACGAGAACGGGCACGGCGGTGCGGTGGCCGCCTCGGAGATGGCGGCGCGGGGCGAGGCCCTGCGGCCGGTGGAGCGGGTGGCCCGGCGGGCGCTGGTCGCGGCGTACAACGCGGCGGTCGAACAGCGGTAGCCCGCCGCGGCCCCGGGCGGTCGCGGGCCGGGTGCGCGGGCCAGGTGCGGGCCGGGTGCGCGGGCCGGTCGCGGGCCGGGTGCGGCACGGCCCCGCTTCCCGGGGAGAAGGGGGGAAGCGGGGCCTGCGGGGTGCGGCCGGCGCCCCGGGGGGGGGGTGCGGGAGCCGGCCGGGCGCGTCAGGCGTTGACGCCGGTGTTGCCGAAGGCGGGGTTGAGCAGGCCGATCACGTTGACGCTGTTGCCGACCACGTTCACGGGGACGTGCACGGGGACCTGGAGCAGGTTCCCGGAGGCCACGCCGGGCGAGTTCAGGGCCTCGCCCTCCGCGGACGCACCGCCGTGCGCCGAGGAGACACCGGCGGCGGCGGCGACGAGGCCGCCCGCGATCATGGTGACGGCTGCGGCCTTCTTGAAGTTCTTCACGTTCTCGTCCTCCAGTACGTCTGCCGCGACCAGCCGTCGCGGCACGTGCTGGAGAACGGCGTCCCGGTCCGTGGGGATACGCCATGTGGGCTACATACACCCGACCGTATGAATCTCCCTTGAAGCGATTGTCGTTCCGATCAGTCGGTGAGGCCGTGTCTGACCGCCCACAGCGCGGCCTGCGTCCGGTCGGAGAGGTCCAGTTTCATCAGGATGTTCGACACGTGCGTCTTGACCGTCTTCTCGGAGAGGACGAGCGCCCTGGCGATCTCGCGGTTGGAGCGGCCGTCCGCGATCAGGCCGAGGACCTCCCGCTCGCGGTCGGTCAGCGCGCCCGGACGGCCGGCCGCGGCGGGCCGGTCGTCCTGGGCGGCGAGCAGGGCCTCGGCCACCTCCGGCTGGAGCAGGACGTGGCCCGCGTGCACGGAGCGGATGGCTCCGGCGAGCGCGTCGGGGTCGATGTCCTTGTAGAGGTACCCGGCGGCGCCGGCCCGCAGGGCGGGGACCACGGTCCGCTGTTCCGTGAAGCTGGTGACGATCAGGACCCGTGCCGGGTTCGCGAGCCCGCGCAGTCTGCGCAGGGCCTCGATGCCGTCGGTGCCCGGCATCTTGACGTCCATCAGGATCACGTCGGGCCGCAGCTCCTCGGCGCGGGCGATGCCCTCCTCGCCGTCGGCGGCCTCGCCGACCACCTCGATGTCCTCCTGGACCTCCAGGAAGGTGCGCAGGCCGCGCCGGACCACCTGGTGGTCGTCGACCAGCAGGACGCGGATGCGGTGACGGCCGGGAACCTCAGCCACCGGGTACCTCCATCTCGATCGTGGTGCCCCGACCGGACTCCGAACGGACGTCGAGGCGGCCTCCGGCCCCGCTCGCGCGGTCCCGCATGGAGACCAGCCCGAGGTGGCGGCCCGCCTTGCGGACGGTGGGCGGGGAGAACCCCCGGCCCCAGTCGCGCACGCGCAGCAGGGCGCCGCCGGCGGGGGTGCGGGCGAGGGTGACCTCGACGCGGTCGGCGCCGGAGTGCCGCAGGGCGTTGTGGAGGGCCTCCTGGGCGACGCGCAGGAGCGCTTCCTCCTGGGACGCGGGCAGCGCCCGTACGCCGTCACAGGTGAAGGTGACGGCCGCGGTGTGGGCGCGGTCCAGGACACGCACGTGGTTGCGCAGGGTGGCGACGAGGCCGTCCTCGTCCAGCGCGGTGGGCCGCAGCTCGGTGACGGCGGCGCGCAGCTCGTCGGCGGCCTCCGCGGCCAGTGCGGCGACCTCCTGGAGCTCCCCCTTGGCGCGGGCGGGGTCGCGGTCGACGAGGGCGGCGGCGGCCTGCGCGGTCAGGCGCAGGGAGAACAGCTTCTGGCTGACGGCGTCGTGCAGCTCGTGGGCGAGGCGCGAGCGCTCCTCGGCGATGGTCAGCTCGCGGCTGCGTTCGTAGAGGCGGGCGTTGGTGAGGGCTATGGCGGCGTGCTGGGCGAGGAGGGAGAGGAGTTCCTCGTCCTCGTCGGTGAAGCCGCCGCAGCCGCTCCCGCCGCGCTTGTTCGCGAGGAAGAGGGCGCCGATGGTCTCCTCACCGTCCCGGATGGGCAGGCCGAGGAAGTCGGACATGTCGGGGTGGGCGGCGGGCCAGCCGCCGAAACGCGGGTCCTCGCGCACGTCGGCGAGCCGCTCGGGCTCCTCCTGGTGGAGCATCGCGGCGAGGATGCCGTGCTGGCGGGGCAGCGGGCCGATGCGGCGCCACTGTTCCTCGCCGATGCCGTCCACGACGAACTGGGCGAAGCCGCCGTGGTCGTCCGGGACGCCCAGGGCCGCGTATTCGGCGTCGAGCAGTTCCCGGGCGGAGGCGACGATCGTCCGCAGGACGTCGTGGACCTCCAGGCGGCGGCTCATGGCGAGCAGCGCGCTGCTGACGGCCGCCAGTCCCGAGCGGGGTCCGTTGTGCATGGGGTCACCGTACCGGCGGCCCTGACCTGCGGGATCGGGCTTCGGGCGTAGGTCCGGGGCCGGAGCCGGTCGGCCGGGGGTCGGGGGTGAGGGGGCCGCCCGTCCACCCGGAGGAGGAGGCGGCGGGAGTCCTGCCCGTCCTCAAGGCGGACCTCGGTGACACCGTGCGTTGCTGGTGCAACTCTGGGTGAGGTTGCCGTGCGGCCGATGTGAGCCCTCGCATAGGACGCACATCACTTACGAAGCCGCCTAGTGGACACATAAAGACGCTGTCAGTGCGGGCGTGCCTTGCACCGGGGGCCTCGTCGGGGCGCGGGCCACCGGGCCTGATCCACTAAGCGGGATCGTACGTCACACCTTTGCCAGGCGATTTTGCCGCCGCTAAGAATGTCGACGTCGCCCAGCGCCGCCGGATCCCGGATCCTCGCGGCGCTGCCATGCGGCCACCGCCCCATGATTCCCACGGGGTGCCCCCGTCGAGAGGTTGCCCCGCCATGTCTGCTTCCAGCACTCCCGGTCACAGTCGTCTGACGAAGGCACACAAGCTCTCCCTCGCCGGTGTCGCCACGCTCGGTGCCGCCGCCGTCGCCTTCTCCCTCGTCCCGGCCGGTGCCGGTGACGGCGGCGCCCAGGCGCGGCCGGAGACGGTCGTGTCCGTGGCCCCCGTGGCCTGGACCCAGTCGGTGAAGCAGAACCTCAACGCGCAGCACCTCGTCGCGGACCAGAAGGCCAAGGACGCCGCGAAGGCGAAGGCCGAGGCGCAGGCGAAGAAGGACCGCGAGCAGAAGGCGGCGGCGAGCCGTTCCGCGGCCCGCACCCCGATCTTCGCGAACAACCTGGACGGCTGGATCAAGGAAGCCCTCTTCATCATGAAGAAGGAGAACATCCCGGGCTCCTACGCCGGCATCCACCGCAACATCATGCGCGAGTCGAGCGGCAACCCCCGCGCGATCAACAACTGGGACATCAACGCCCAGAACGGCATCCCGTCGAAGGGCCTGCTCCAGGTCATCCAGCCGACCTTCGCGGCGTACCACGTCAAGGGCACCAAGTTCGACCTGTACGACCCGGTCGCGAACATCGTCGCCGCGTGCAACTACGCCGCCGACCGCTACGGCTCGATGGACAACGTGAACAGCGCCTACTAGGCACCGCGTACCCCCATGCGCCTCAGGGCGGCCCCCGGACTTCCGGGTGCCGCCCTGAGGCGTTCGCGTGCGGGGGCGGGCCCCCGCCGGTCGCGTTACTTGCGCATGACCTCGGGCTCGTGGCGGCGCAGCAGTCGGGCCACCGCGAAGCCGCAGATCACGCCGAGCAGCAGCAGGACGAAGATGTCCACGAACCACTGGCCGGTGGTGTGGTCCCACAGCGGGTCGGTGTTGGTGGGGTTCTGCATGTCCCACGGCGCCATGAGCTTGCCCAGGTTCAGGGTGGTGCCGGCGGCGCCGATGGCCCAGCGGGACGGCATCAGGTAGGCGAACTGCTCCAGGCCGATCTTGTCGTACAGCTGGAACAGGATGCCGGTGAAGACGACCTGGACGATCGCGAACATGACGAGCAGCGGCATGGTCTTCTCGGCGGTCTTCACCAGCGAGGAGATCACCAGGCCGAACATCATCGCGGTGAAGCCGAGCGCGGTGACCGAGATGCAGAGCTCGACGGCCGGGTTCATGAACAGGCCCTCGGCCGGCAGCTTGCGCGGGGTGAAGGCGATGGCGCAGATGATCACGCCCTGGATGGCCGTGATCAGGCCGAGGACGATCACCTTCGACATGAGGTACGCCGACCGGGACAGGCCGGTCGCGCGTTCCCGCTCGTAGATGACGCGTTCCTTGATCAGCTCACGGACCGAGTTGGCCGCGCCCGAGAAGCACATGCCGACCGCGAGGATCAGCATGATCGTGCCGGCGTCGCCGTT
This sequence comes from Streptomyces sp. AB3(2024), assembly GCF_041862025.1. Classification (NCBI taxonomy): domain Bacteria; kingdom Bacillati; phylum Actinomycetota; class Actinomycetes; order Kitasatosporales; family Streptomycetaceae; genus Streptomyces; species Streptomyces sp. AB3(2024). Next base: position 12,297 of record NZ_JBGWAB010000105.1, on the reverse strand, counting down.
GAAGCGGCTCGGCGGGGTCGGCGGGGCCAGGCCGAACTTCGCGGGGATCACGATGGAGACGACGCCCAGGACCGCGGGCAGCAGCAGCATCAGGGCGAGGAAGCCCTTGTCGGAGGCGATCACCGAGGTGTAGCGGCGCATCAGCGTCCACAGCTGCGATCCCCAGCCCTGCGGCTTCGGCGGGATCATCTGCTGCGGCGGCATCGCGACCTGCTGCGGGGCGACCGCGTCGAGGTCGGCGGCGTAGAGCTGGTAGTGCTGCGAGCCCTTCCAGCGGCCGGCCCAGTCGTAGTCGCGGTAGTTCTCGAAGGCGGAGAACACGTCGGCCCAGGTGGTGTAGCCGAAGAAGTTCAGCGCCTCGTCCGGCGGGCCGAAGTAGGCGACGGATCCGCCCGGCGCCATGACCAGCAGCTTGTCGCAGAGCGACAGCTCGGCGACGGAGTGCGTGACGACGAGGACGGTGCGGCCGTCGTCGGCGAGGCCGCGCAGCAGCTGCATGACGTCGCGGTCCATGCCCGGGTCGAGGCCGGAGGTCGGCTCGTCCAGGAAGATCAGCGACGGCTTGGTGAGCAGCTCCAGGGCCACGGACACGCGCTTGCGCTGACCACCCGAGAGCGAGGTGATCTTCTTGTCCTTGTGGATGTCGAGCTTGAGCTCGCGCAGCACCTCGTCGATGCGGGCGGCGCGCTCGGACTCGGCGGTGTCGCCCGGGAAGCGGAGCTTGGCCGCGTACTTCAGGGCGGTGCTGACCTTCAGTTCCTTGTGCAGGATGTCGTCCTGCGGGACCAGGCCGATGCGCTGGCGGAGCTCCGCGAACTGCTTGTACAGGTTGCGGTTGTCGTAGAGGACGTCGCCCTCGTTGGCGGGCCGGTAGCCGGTCAGCGCCTTCAGCAGGGTCGACTTGCCCGAGCCGGAGGGGCCGATGACACCGATCAGCGACTTCTCCGGGACGCCGAAGGTGACGTCCTTGAGGATCTGCTTGCCGCCGTCGACCGTGACCGTGAGGTGGCGGGCCGAGAAGGAGACGTCACCGGTGTCGACGAACTCTTCGAGGCGGTCGCCGACGATCCGGAAGGTGGAGTGGCCGACGCCGACGATGTCGTTCGGGCCGAGCAGGGTGCTGCCGGACTTGGGCAGCGGCTGGCCGTTGACGTAGGTGCCGTTGTGGCTGCCGAGGTCGTGGATCTCGAAGCGCCCGCCGGTGGAGCGGAACTCCGCGTGGTGGCGGGAGACCTGGAGGTCGGAGACGACGAGCTCGTTCTCCAGGGCACGGCCGATGCGCATGACGTGGCCGACGGCGATCTGGTGGAACGTCGTCGGGCTGCGGTCCCCGCCGTGGGCGGCCGGGGCGGCGGACTGCGCCGGACCGCCCTGCTGCTGCGGTACGTACGGCTGCTGCGGCGGCTGCTGGTGGTGCTGCGGCTGCTGGTGCTGCGGTTGGTGCTGCTGAGCCTGGTGGTGCTGCTGCTGATCCCAGGCCTGCTGCTGGACCGGGGCCTGGTAGGCCGGGGCCTGCTGCTGGGCGACCGGGGCCTGGTAGGCGGGCTGCTGCACCTGCTGCTGTGCGGCGGCACCGGTCGGATTCAGCCGCGGCCCGTCGGTCGCGTTGCCGAGGTGAACCGGCGTGCCGGGCACGAGTTCGGTCTGCTGGACCCGCGCGCCGTGCACGTAGGTGCCGTTGGTGCTGCCGTGGTCCTCGATGACCCAACCCCGGCCGTTCCAGGTGATGGTGGCGTGCCGCCACGACACCCGGGCGTCATCGATCACCACGTCTCCCTGGGGATCACGCCCCAGCGAGTACGACCTGGACGGATCGAGCGTCCAGGTCCTTCCATTCAATTCCAGTACGAGTTCCGGCACTCCAGCCCCACTTAGGTCCCCCGAGAATCCCCCTGATGCCAGGGAGTCTAGGGATGGCGAACATCCGGGGGAACTATTTCAGGCCTGCGGCCACATGTGGAATCGGGGCCTTGCGAGGGCGTCCCCGTAGGCCCGTTGACGGGGTCGAAAGCCACCCGGAGAGTGAGATAGGGGACTTCTCGGCCCGGCTTCCGGACGGACGTCCCGCAGATTACCGCTCGGTAGTGATCGGGGGTCACCGGATGCGCCGCATCCGCTGGGGAGACGTACTGCTGTCCGGGTTCGCCGCCGTGGGGTGGTCGACGGCCGCGATGGCGGGGGTGGCCGCGCTGGGGCTGCGCCTCGTGGGCGCCGGTGCGGCGGGAGGGTCGTGGGCGGCGATGACCGCGGCCGTGGTGGTGCTGGCGATGGGCGGGTGTGGCTGCTGGCGCTGGGGGCAGGGCTGCTGATGCTGTACGCGGGGGTGCTGGCGGCCGTACGGAGCCCGGTGCGCGGGATCCTGCCGTCCGCGGTACGGCTGGGCGCGGTGAGCGGGGTGACGCTGGCGGGGTTGGTGTGGCTGACGGGGTTGTCGGCGGACGCGTCGCTCGCGGTGCTCGGGGTGGACCTGGTGGACGCCGGGGTCGAGCTGCGGGGGCAGGCGGGGTACGCCCTGGTGCTGGGGTCGGCGTGGGGCGCGGCGGCCGGGGCGGCGGGAGCGGTACTGGCCGGACGGCGCGGTCCGGGGCGGGGTCCCGCCGCCCACCCCGCCCCGGACCCCGACGCGCCGACGCGGTGGCCCGCGCCGCGGCCGCCGGCCGGCGGGCCCGGCCCGTACCGGGAGCCCGGGGTCTCGTTGGACGTGACCGTGACCGGGCTCCCGCCCCGCGCCGCACGACCGCCCCGCCCCGCACGACCGCCCCGCCCGCCCCGGCGGCCCCCGTTCACCCCTCCTCCCCCACCGGGCACCCCACCGCCGCCGAAGCCGCCCCCCCCTCCGGACGGGCCGCGCCGAGGCCACGGCGGCGGGGAGTCCCGGGGCCCTCGGGGCCGGCCGGTGGCGTCCGGCGCGGCGGGAAACGGCGTGGCGCGTTCAGGAAGTGGGACGGGGGTCCGGTGCGTCGGGTGGGGAAGATACGGTGAGGGCACCATGAGCGCTTCGCAGACCTCCGACGTCCCCACCCTCCTCGTCAAGATCTTCGGCAAGGACCGTCCCGGGATCACCGCCGGGCTGTTCGACACCCTCGCCGCCTACTCCGTCGATGTCGTCGACATCGAGCAGGTCGTCACCCGCGGCCGCATCGTCCTGTGCGTTCTCGTCACCAGGCCCGCCGCCGGCTCCGAGGGCGAGCTGCGGGCCACCGTCCACAGCTGGGCCGAGTCGCTCAAGCTCCAGGCGGAGATCCTCTCCGGCACCGGTGACAACCGGCCGCGCGGCAGCGGCCGTTCCCACGTCACCGTCCTCGGACACCCGCTCACCGCGGAGTCCACGGCCACCATCGCCGCCCGGATCACCGCGACCGGCGGCAACATCGACCGCATCTTCCGGCTCGCGAAGTATCCGGTGACGGCGGTCGAGTTCGCCGTCTCCGGCGCCGAGACCGAGCCGCTGCGCACCGCCCTCGCCACCACCGCCGCGCAGATCGGCGTCGACGTGGCCGTGGTGTCGGCGGGCCTGCACCGCCGGGCGCAGCGGCTGGTGGTGATGGACGTGGACTCGACCCTGATCCAGGACGAGGTCATCGAGCTCTTCGCCGCCCACGCGGGCTGTGAGGCCGAGGTCGCCGAGGTGACCGAGCGGGCCATGCGCGGGGAGCTGGACTTCGAGCAGTCCCTGCACGCCCGGGTGGCGCTGCTCGCGGGGCTGGACGCGTCGGTGGTGGACAAGGTCCGCTCCGAGGTGCGGCTGACCCCCGGGGCCCGCACCCTGATCCGGACCCTGAAGATGCTGGGCTACCAGGTGGGCGTGGTCTCGGGCGGCTTCACGCAGGTCACGGACGACCTGCGCGAGCGGCTGGGGCTCGACTTCGCCTCGGCGAACACCCTGGAGATCGTCGACGGGAAACTGACCGGCAAGGTCACCGGCGAGATCGTGGACCGGGCGGGCAAGGCCCGTCTGCTGCGCCGCTTCGCCGCCGAGGCGGGTGTGCCGCTGGCCCAGACGGTGGCCATCGGTGACGGCGCCAACGACCTGGACATGCTGAACGCCGCCGGGCTGGGCGTGGCCTTCAACGCCAAGCCGGTGGTCCGCGAGGCCGCCCACACCGCGGTGAACGTGCCGTTCCTGGACGCGGTGCTGTACCTGCTGGGCATCACCCGGGAGGAAGTGGAAGCGGCCGACCTGGCCTGATCCCCACCGGTTCCTTCACGCCGCCCGGCCGGGTCCTCCCGGCCGGGCTTCTCTCTTTCCACGGTGCGGCCCGCTCACGGAGGCCCGGAGGCGCTCGCGGACGCCCTCAGGAACGCTAGAAGGAATCGGGCCACCGGCGTCCGACCGGGAGCCGAGACACCCCTTGTGACCTGCGACGCCGCAGGATCTCGGCCGCTCCTCCAGCCAACTTCCAGCCGGATCGCAAGAGTTCGACACCCCCCTGTGCGACAAATGCTCCGACTGCGCTGCTGCGGACGCGGCGGCGGCTCTCGGTCATTCTTGATCGTCAAGGGGAAGCAGCGATGGCTCGAAGTGTGCTCGTCACCGGAGGCTCGGGAGGAATCGGCCGGGCCTGTGTGGAGAGGTTCGCGGCGGAAGAGGACTGGACGGTCTGGTTCACCTACCGCAACGGCCGGGAGCGGGCCGAGGGGCTGGTGCAGGAGCTGGCGCTCACCGGTCGCGCCAAGGTGGAGGCGTTCCCCTTCAGCCAGGGTGACTGGGAGGACCACGAGCAGCTGGTCGAGCGGCTGCCCGGCCCGGTGGACGTGCTGGTGAACAACGCGGCCGTCGGCTCCAAGACCATCGACCGGTACAGCGACGGGCCGCAGCGGGACAAGGCGTCGGCCTTCTTCCAGATCAACGCGGTGGGCCCGCTCTGGCTCAGCGAGCAGCTCCTGCCCGGCATGCTGGAGCGCGGCTTCGGGAAGATCATCAACATCTCCAGCGTGGGCGGCGGGATCTTCCAGTTCCCCGGCTTCCACCCCGCCGACGGGATGAGCAAGGCCGCCCTCACCTACCTGACCCGCCACCTCGCGGCCGAGCTGGTGCACACCCCGGTGCAGGTCTTCGCCCTGTGCCCCGGTGCCGTGGAGACCACGATGTTCAAGGCCAGCACCCTGGACGGGCTTTCGCCCGAGGAGCGTTCCGCCCTCACCATGCGACTGCCGCGCGGCCGCATGATCGAAGCTCGGGAGATCGCCGAGCAGGTGTGGTGGCTGGCGGGCGAGCACGCGGCGGCCCTGCACGGCGCCGTCATCGACGCCTCGATGGGCCTCGGGGTCCATCCGGGCCTGCTCACCGGCGCCGACGTGGACAGCGGGAGGGCCTGATGGTCTCCCGCCAGGCGGCACGGCTGCTCGCCGACACCCCCGCCATCGCCGAGGCGCACTTCCTGGCCGAGGCCGAGCCGTACGACCCGGACGAGCGCCCCGGCGGCTACCTCAACCTGGGTACCGCGGAGAACCGTCTCCTGTGGGACCTCCTCGACGGCCGGCTGGCCTCGCTGGAGCCGATGACCGAGTCCACCGCCCGCTACGCGCCCCTGCACGGCACCGACGTACTGCGCGAGCGCGTCGCGGCGCTGCTCTCCGCGACCTGCCGTACGCCGCTCGACGCCGAGGACCTGGTGGTGATCAGCGGCGCCACCGGGGCGCTGGACGCGATCGCGTCGGTGCTGTGCGACCCGGGCGAGGCGATCGTGGTGCCCGCCCCCTACTACGGGGCCTTCGACACCGACCTCGGGGGCCGTTCCGGCGCCCGGATCCTGCCCGCCCCGCTGGAGCCGGCCGACGGGTTCCGGCTGAGCGCGGAGGCCGTCGACCGGGCCCTGAAGCAGGCCTCCGCGGAGGGGACGACCGTACGCGCGGTCGCGCTCTCCTCCCCCTCCAACCCCCTCGGCGAGGTGCACCCGCCCCGGGTGCTCGCCGAGCTGCTGCGGGTGGCCGCCGAGCACGACGTGGACCTCGTCTCCGACGAGATCTACGCCCATGCCGTCTTCGGCCCGCACGCCTTCACCAGCGCCGCCGACCCCTCGGTCAATCCGCACTGGGCCGAACGCACCCACGTGGTCTGGGGCTTCGCGAAGGACTTCGGGCTGCCCGGACTGAAGACCGGCGTCCTGCACACCCGTGATCCCCGGGTGCGGGACGCGGCGCGGGCGATGGCCTACTTCGCGCCCGTCTCCACCGCCACCCAGCACACCCTCGCCGGCCTGCTGGCCGACCCGGCGTGGGTGGCCTCCTTCCTCGCGGCGGGCCGCCGCCGGCTGGGGTCCTCGTACGCGCACCTCGTCGCGCACCTGGACGCGTACCGGATCCCGTACGTTCCGACCGAGGCCGGGTTCTCCGTCTGGCTGGACCTGCGCCGCTGGCTGCCCGGGGCCGGGTTCGAGGCCGAACAGCGGCTGTGGCGGGAGCTGTTCGAGACGGCGAGGGTCAGCATCCTGCCGGGCGGGGCGTTCCGCTCGCCCGAACCGGGCTGGTTCCGGCTGTGCCACACCGTCGAGGCCCCCCTGGTCGCGGAGGCGGTCCGGCGGATCGCCGGCCACCTGGGCGGGGCCCTCGGGGAGGAGGCCGCCCCCGCCGACTCCCTCCCCGCGTGCCCCTCCCCCTCCCCCTCCTCCCCGAACGGAAGACGCCCATGAGCACGGCCCCCGGTCCGCTCGACCGCTGGTACGAGACCGCCGGCGTGCGGGGTGGCGTACGCCGCGTGTTCCACGCCGAGGCGGAGCAGGGCCGGGTCTTCTTCCCGGACGCCCTGGTCCCGCACCTGGCCCACCCCGAGGTGAAGGCGCTGGCCCCGGAGCGGGTCCGCGAGATCTCCGTACGGCACCTGTACCAGTTCCTGCACTCGACGACACACCTGGAGACCCGGGTGGTCAACGGGGCCGCCGAGCCGGTCGCCAACGGCAACTGCGGGCTGCACTTCCCGACCGCGCTGCGGATGGACGCCTTCAAGGTGTACTGCGACGAGGGCTACCACGCCCTCTACAGCCTGGACCTCGCCGATCAGGTGGCGGCCGTCACCGGGATCGCCGTGCCGGACGTCGACTACGGCGGGTTCGTCACGGCCCTCCAGGAGAGCGGGCGGCGGCTGCTGCCACAGGACCCGGTGCTGGCCGGGCAGTTGCAGGCGGTGGTGTTCGAGACCCTGATCACCGCCGTGCTCAACGAGGTGCCGCAGGACCCGACCGTGGTGAGCACGGTGCGCGAGCTGATGCGCGACCACGCCAAGGACGAGGGGCGCCACCACCGCTTCTTCTCGGCGTTCTTCCTGGAGCTGTGGGCCCGGCTCGACGGGCGCCGGCGCGTCCTGGCGGCCCGTGCCCTGCCGGCGATGATCCGTGCGGCGCTCGACTGGGACCTGGAGCCGGTCCGGGTGTCGCTGCGCCTGGCCGGTCTGGACGAGGACCGCACCGAGGCGGTGCTCGCGGACAGCTACGGGGGTGGGGCGGCCCTGGACCGCATCCAGACGATCTCCCGTTCCACCCTGCGGCTGTGCGCCCAGGTCGACGCCTTCGACCTGCCCGGCGTCACGGACGCGTTCGCGGAGTTCGGCCTGCGCGCACCGGAGGAGAGCGATGTCTGAGAACGTCACGTACGCCGACTACCTGCGGCTGCCGGAGCTGCTGACGCTCCAGGTGCCGCTGGCCGACGGGGTGGACGACGAGCTGCTGTTCATCGCGGTCCACCAGGTGCAGGAGCTGTGGTTCGGGCAGCTGCTGCGCGATCTGTCCGGCGCCCGCGACCGGATGCTGGAGGGTGATCCGCGGGCCGCGCGGGCCGCTCTGGTGCGGAGCACGGTGATCACGCGGGCGCTGATCGCGGGGATCCATCCGCTGCGCGGGATGCCACCGCGGGAGTTCCACGCCTTTCGCGGGGCGCTCGGGGGCAGCAGCGGGGCGCAGTCGGCGCAGTACCTGGAGATAGCGGGGCTGTGCGGCGCGGACTGGGTGCGCGGGGAGCACGGGGCGCGGGCCGTCGCCGGGCTGAGTCCGCGGGAACGGGAGCGGGCGCGCGGGCGGCTCGCGGAGCCGACCGTCTGGGAGGCGTTCGTGTCGCTGCTGGCCAAGGCCGGTTTCGCGGTGGGGACGGCGCGGGAGCGGCGGGAGGCGTTCGGGCGGCTCGCGGCGGCGCCCCGGGACGGTGACCCGGTGGAGTTCGCGGAGCTGTCGGAGCTGGTGGAGGTCCTGGTGGACCACGACGAGATCTGGACCGAGTGGCGGGCCTGCCACGCGCAGCTCGTGGAGCGGCAGATCGGCGGCCGGCCCGGGACCGGGGGCAGCAGCGGTGTGGCCCATCTGCGGGCGGCGGTCCACCGGCGCTTCTACCCGGAGCTGTGGGAGGCGCGGGACGCGGGCATCCCGCCGCTGCCCGCCCGGTGACGTTACCGGACGTCCGGTGAGGCCCGGGGCGCGGCGGCCTCGGGCCCTCGGGCTCAGTGTTCCTTGGGCGTCCAGTAGTCCAGCAGCGTGCCCACTCCGTGCTCGACGGACTTCCACGATCCGGTGAAGGAGACGACGGCCAGCGCCGCGGTCGGGAAGCCCGTACGGGTCATCCGGTCGAGGGTGTCGCCCTCCGCGCGCCCGGAGAGGGCGTCGGCGAGGGCGTGCATGCCGGGGTTGTGGCCGATCACGAGGAGGTCGGCCACCTCCTCCGGGGTCTCGTTCAGCAGGGCGATGAGCTCACCCAGCGAGGCGTCGTAGAGCCGTTCCTCGTAATGGGTCTTCGGCCGGTGCGGCAGTTCCTGGACGGCGAGCTTCCAGGTCTCCCGGGTACGGGCGGCGGTGGAGCAGAGGGCCAGGTCGAAGGCGATGCCGGTCTCGGCCAGCTTCAGTCCGACGGCCGGCGCGTCCTTTCGGCCGCGTTCCGCCAGCGGGCGGTCGTGGTCGGACACCTCGGGCCAGTCGGCCTTGGCGTGCCGGAGGAGGACGATCCTGCGGGGTGTGTCGGCGCTCATGGCTCCCAGCTTCGCACGAAACGCGCCACGGGGCGCAGGGTGTTGGGAGGCCTCCGCGAGGACGGGGGGGGGGCACGCCTCGGCGCGCGGGGGTCAGCCGACGGCGCGCAGCAGTTGCCGGCTGACCTGCAGCAGCCCGGAGGGATCCGGGGTGGCGGCCTGGGCCTCGCCCGAGCCGGCGAGGAGGAGCAGCAGGAGTCCGAAGGCCAGCGCGGGCAGGGCGAGGGCCCACCAGTGCAGCCGGGTGCCCGCTCCCGCGTGCGCCGCGGGACGGCGGCGCCGGGCGGCGGGGAGGGATGGGCTCTGCGTGGTGGCCGACATGGCCGCCTCCGGGGTGTGCGCTGGGACGGGCTCGCTGCTTCGAATCTACGGATCCGTGGCAGCGGTTCCCATCGGGGTCACACCCCATCCGACCCTGAGCCTGGCCCCCTAGGGGATGGTGGGGACAACCCCACCATCAGGGTCTGGGGGCCGGGCCCGGGCGGGCGCTCAGGGGGAGGCGAGGCTGGCGATGACGGCGATGATCACGGTCACGAGCAGCATCGCGCCGAGCACGAGGCCGAGCTTCTTGTGACCGTTCTGGGGGTTCGGTTCGAGTACGGGCGACATGCCGGTCAGTCTCGCATGCCGCATTCGTCCTCGATCGTGCGGTCCCGTCCCGCGAAGACGCCGAGGACCAGCTGGGGGACGAGCAGCCCGGCCATCAGCGCGAGCGGCAGGTCCCAGCCGCCGCTGTGCTGGTAGAGGGTGCCGATGACCAGCGGGCCGGGGATGGAGATCAGGTAGCCGGTGCTCTGGGCGAAGGCGGAGAGCTTGACGACCCCGGCGGGGGACTTGGCGCGCAGTCCGATCATGGTGATGACGAGCGGGAAGGCGCAGTTGGAGATGCCGAGCAGGAGGGCCCAGGCCCAGGCTCCGGCGGCGGGGGCGAGGTAGAGGCCGAGGTAGCCGACGAAACCGAACAGGCTGAGGGTGACGGCGATGGGGCCCTGGTGGCGCATGCGTCCGGCGAGGCCGGGGATGACGAAGGCCAGCGGGACGCCCATGACCATGGTGACGGCGAGCAGCACGCCGGCGGTGGAGGCCGAGACCCCGGCGTCGCGGAAGATCTGCGGGAGCCAGCCCATGGTGACGTAGGCGCCGGTGGCCTGGAGGCCGAAGTAGCAGGCGAGCGCCCAGGCGGTGCGGCTGCGGACGACGGAGGGTCCCTTGTCCTCGCGCACGGCCGCGGCGGGGGCGGCCGCCTTCTCCCGGCGGCTCGCGGCGGCGATCGGCAGCCAGGGCAGGACGGCGACGGCGGCGAGGACGGCCCAGACGAGCAGGCCGGTGCGCCAGTTGCCGCCGAGGGCGGAGGTCAGAGGGACGGTAGCGGCGGCGGCGAGGGAGGTGCCGGCGGCCAGGGCCATGGAGTAGAGCCCGATCATGGTGCCGACGCGGTCGGGGAACCAGCGCTTGACGATGACCGGGAGCAGCACGTTGGTCAGGGCTATGCCGGCCAGGGACAGGGCGCTGGCGGCGAGGAACCCGGCGGCGCTGTCCGCGAAGGGGCGGATCAGCAGGCCCGCGGCGACGGCGGCCATGCCGGCGCAGACGACGGCGGCGGGGCCGAAGCGGCGGGAGAGGCGGGGCGCCGTGACGCCGAAGACCGCGAAGCAGAGGGCGGGCACGGAGGTGATCAGTCCAGCGACGGCGCCGCTCATGTGGAGGCCGGTCCTGGTTTCCTCGAAGAGGGCGCCGAGGCTGGTGATGGCGGGCCGCAGGTTGAGGGCGGCCAGCACGATTCCGACGATGAGCACCGGGCCGAGCCACGTGGGGGCGACGTGCGCGGAGGCGGGGAGGCGCTCGTACGCGGCGGTGCGCACGGCCTCCGGGCGGTTCATGGTCTGAACTTCTTCGTCGGACATTGAACCATCATAGAATCATGGGATGATTGGTTGTCCAGTCGCCCCAGAGAGGACCTTGCCCACATGCCGCTGACCTCGCCCAGGCGATCCGCGCTCGTCGATCAGGTGATCGCCCAGCTCCGGAACCAGATCACCTCCGGCGAATGGCCGGTCGGGGGCCGGATCCCGACCGAGCCCGAGCTGGTGGAGCTGCTGGGCGTCGCCCGCAACACCGTGCGGGAGGCCGTCCGCGCGCTCGCGCACAACGGGCTGCTGGACATCCGTCAGGGTTCGGGCACCTACGTGATCGCCACCAGCGAGCTGGCCGGGGTGATGCACCGGCGTTTCGCCGGGGCCGACCCGCGGCACATCGCGGAGCTGCGCTCGACGCTGGAGTCCTCTGCGGCCCGGCTGGCGGCGGAGCGGCGGACCGACCGGGACCTGGTCCAGCTGGACGCGCTGCTGGCACGGCGCGAGGAGGCGTGGGCGAGCGGGGAGGCGGAGCTGTTCGTGGCGGCGGACGTCGCCCTGCACATGGCGGTGGTGACGGCCTCGCACAACGACGTGCTGATCGAGCTGTACGCGGACCTGGGCGACCTGGTGGCGGACTGGCTGCGGGCGGACGTCGGCACGGTGCTGGATCCGGCCGCCCACCTGGACCACGCCCGGCTGATCGAGGCGGTCCGGCGCAAAGACGGGGACGCGGCGGCCTCGGAGGCGGCCGGCTACCCCTTCGTCTGCCTCGGCAAGGGCGGACGCTGAGCGCAACGGGCCGGGCCCCGGCCGCCCTCACGGACGCTGGTGGCTCACCCAGGCCGTGCGGACCTCCTTCCAGCAGCGGCCGGTGAGCCGGACCCGGCCCGCCGGGTCCAGGGACACGGCGGCGCCGTCCCCGTCCAGGTCCCACCAGCGCTCGCACTCCACGTGGAGGCGGAGCAGGTCGGTCTCGGGGTAGCCGTTGTGGCAGTACGCGGTCACCTGCGAGCCGTCGATCTCGGTGTCGCAGTCGGCGCCGAAGAGCTCCGGGGTGGCGGCCGGCGCGGGCCGGACGGGGGGTTCGGCCGGGATGTCGGCGAGGTCCACGGTGGCCGGGGCGGCCGCTTCGGGGCCCGCACCCGGGTCCGGGCCGCCGGATTGCGCGGTGGCTCCGGGGATCAGGAGTCCGGTCAGGACCACCGAGGTGACCAGCAGCGATACCGCTCGGCTCCGCCTCGCGCGCACGCCCGTACCTCCTCCCCGAAGCAGCCGGGAAGATCCCGACGAGGTCAGTTTGCAGGCATCTGTCCCGGTTTTCGACTCGGGAAGATCCGGTCAGACGGCGAAAATCTGATCGAACGGACCCCCGCTCCCCCGGTCCCGGACCGCGAAAACGGGGGGGGGGGGGGGGGGGGGGGGGGGGGGGGGGGGGGGGGGGGGGGGGGGGGGGGGGGGGGGGGGGGGGGGGCGGGGGGGCTGGGGGCGGAGGGC
>NZ_JBGWAB010000104.1:0-30474 GCF_041862025.1 Streptomyces sp. AB3(2024) | reverse complement strand
GGCGGGGGGCCGCGGAGCGTTTTTTGGGGGGGGGGGGCGGGGGGGGGGGGGGGGGGGGGCGCCCCCCCCCCGCAACGAGTCCCCGACCGGGGCACAGCGGGTGTGAGTCTGCCGGTGAGCTGTGGGTTTCGGCTCAACCCGTGTGGTGGAGCGCTTGGTTTCGACTGAGGGCATCGGCCAGCTGTGCGCCCGGATCGCCGGTGAGGCGGTGCCGGGACTGCCCTGTCGGCCACGTGGAGATACCGTCGTCCACCCACCGCGGAACGACGTGGAAGTGCAGGTGCGGCACGGACTGCTCCGACCCCGGACCGCTGGCGCTCAGGATGTTGACGCCCGAAGCGCCGAGGACGGTCCGCATGGCTGTCGCCACGCGTTGGACCAGGGCCATCGACGCGGTCAGCACGTCGGGAGGCGTGTCGAACACGCCCGTGTGGTGGCGGGTGGGAACCACCAGCGTGTGACCCGGCGCGAGCGGGTTCAGCGGGGTGAAGGCACAGCTCTCGGCCTCGCGGGCCACCCAGTGCGCGGTGCCTCGGCTGATGAGTCGGCAGAAAACGCAGTCCATACGGCCCCACCCTGACACAGGCCCGCACCAGGTCCGAGGGCCGACCTGCCACCCGGGCGCGCTGGGGGACGCTCACATGATCCTTCGGACAGGACCTACCCCTCGGCCGCCGTCTGCGAGCCGGCCGATGTCCAGGCACACCGCGCTGAGCAGACCGGCGGCCGTCGCGTCGAGGACCGTACGGCCGAAGGCGCGGCTTTCGGCGTCCAGCGGCGCCGGGTCGAGGCGTCCGTGGACGGCGTAGCGGCTGACGGTGACGGCTTCGCCGTCGAGGACGAATTCGGTGACGACCCCGGCGGCTTCGAGCGGCGGCTGACCATGGACAAGGCTTCCCGCACCTCGATGGTCCAGGACGCGCTGGTCGGCCACACGTTCCTGAAAGCCTCGCGGAAGCTCAACGCGCTGCGCACGGAGCGGGGCGTGTGGCCTGAGCGAGGGATGAGCGTGAGCTGGGCACTGCTGCCGCAGCGCCGGTCAGGCCCGCGCCTCCCCCGGATCCCGCCGGGCCGGAGGGGGTCACCGGAGGGGCCGGCCGGTCCGGCCGGGCACGAGGTGGAGGGGGCGGTGGTCCGCGGGTGCCGGATGGACGGGGTGGTGGGGGTGGCCGGCGGGCGCCGGGTGGGGCGGCGGTGTCCCGGCCCCGCGGCCCGGAAGGGCCTGGACACGGCCGACGGCACCGGCCAGCAGCTCGGTGAACCAGATGTTCCGGTCGGGCCCGGTCGTGATGTTGAAGGGCAGCTTGTCCGCGCCTCCCGGGACTTCGAACTCGGTGATCGCACCGCTCCCGCTGATCCGGCCGATGCGGCCGGACTGCACGGCGTACCACATGTGTCCGTCCGGACCGCGGGTGATGTCGTAGACCTGGTAGTCGGGGACGGGCATCGGGAAGAGTGTGATGTCACCGCGCGGGGTGATGCGTCCGACCGAGTTCAGCCCGCTCGCGGTGAACCACACCCCGCCGGGTCCGGCCGCGATGCCGCTGGGGAACGAGAAGTCGCTGGACAGCGGGTACTCGGTGACGTGCCCGGCCCGGCTGATCCGGCCGATCTTGCCGGAGAGCAGCTCGGTGAACCACAGGGAGCCGTCGGGGGCGGGGGCGATGTAGTACGGGAAGCCGTCCGCCGTGGGGAGGGCGTACTCGGTCACCGTGCCGTCGACCGTGATCCGTCCGATCGCGTTCGTTCCCGACTCGGTGAACCACAGCGCACGGTCGGCGCCGAGCGCGATCCCGAGGGGGGAGCGGCCCGGTCCGGGCAGCGGGAACTCGGTGACCTGGCCCTTCGTTGTGATCCGGCCGATCTTGTTGCCGGTGTATTCGGTGAACCACAGGGCATGGTCGGGGCCCTGGGTGATGTTCTGGGGGACGCTGTCGGCGTTCGGCAGCGGGTATTCGGTGACGGCGCCGCCGGTCGTGATGCGCCCGATCCGGTTGACCCCGGACTCGGCGAACCACAGGGCCCGGTCGGGGCCCGTCGTGATGCCGGCGGGGAAGCTGTCGGGGGTCGTGATCGGGTACTCCGCCAGGTTCCCCACGTCTGCCCGTGCCGGGGCGGTGGTGGCGGCGACGGCGAGCAGCGCGCCGAGGGAGGCGGTGAGCAGCCTGTGCAAGCGTCGTCGGAGCATCAGCGGGTACGGCATGGACCGGGGTCCCTCTCGGTGGACGGCAGGCGGGCGACAGGTGACGGGATATCAGCTTCCGTACCGTGCCGGCCCCATCGCACGCGCGGGTCGGCCCCGAACCGCCCGGCTGCCGTACCGGAACGGCTGCCCGCGCCCCGAGGCGGCGTCCCCGAGGGACTCGGCGCAGGGCTTCGCGCGCGGGCCGTACGTCGGTCAGGTGCTTCGCTGCGGGATCGTCAGGACGACGGTCCGGCCGTCCGGGTCCGTCAGCGTGTGCCGGCCGGGCTCCCGGGCCGGGGAACCGCTCGCCTGCGCCGTCAGCCCGAGGCGCAGATATCCCGTCTCCGGTCGGCGCGTGGCCGGGTAGAGCTCCAGGACGCCTCCGTCGGCGAGGGTCGCGGCGTAGTGGTCCGGCCCGTTGCCGTGCCGCTCCGGTACGAGGTCGAGGCCGAGCCCGGCGTAGAAGTCCCGGCACGCCTCCAGCCGGGTCGTGTAGATCACGAGGAGGTCCGTGGTCAGCTTGAGCATCTGTTCCCTTCCCTGAGCCGGGTGTCGTCCCTCCCGGATGCGGATCGTGCCGCCCCGCCGGGGGCTGGAGTCCGTGCACGGACCGGGACCTCCGCCGCGAGAGCGAGTCTCCCGCGACTCCCCTCAGGAGTAGACCATGGGGCAGCCGCGCCGGATCGAGTGCTGGGCGGCGCGCAGGAACAGGGCGACGTAGAAGGCCGTTCCCAGGTCCTCCTTCCATGGCCCTGGCCGGATGGCTGCCGGTTCTTTCGCCGCTCCGTCCAGGAACCACGCGGTCAGATCGAGGTTGTCGCACCCCACCGGGATGTCGGCCGGGAGGCCGATGGCCGCTGCCAGCCGCTCGGCGAGGGCCAGTACCCGGGGCGCGCCGGCGATCACGGACTCATCCTCGCGCCCGGCGTCCACGGGCAGCCGGATGGCCTCGCCGAGGGGCACCGGCACCAGCACCGTCCAGCCACAGAGGAACTCCGCCTCCTCGGGCGAGAGGTGTGCCTCGCACAGCTCACCGAACCCGGCCATGGAGGGGACGAGTTTCTCCTCGAAGGACTGCCCGGGGCCGCGGACGAGCGCGGCTTCCTCGGGTACGGACAGGTAGGGCGGCAGCCCGCGCTGCTTCAGCTCCCGGTTCAGGGCCGAGGCGACGGCCCCCCGATCCCCCTCTTCCTCACCGAACCACTCCTCCGCGCCGACGCTGACCAGGTAGATGCCCATGGCGGGACGGTACAGAGCCGCACTGACATCCCGTCGCGGTCGTCAGCCCGCGGCGGCCGTGGAGGCCCCGCGAGCGGGCCGCCGCTGCCCGCGCCTTCGTCGAACGCCCCGACACCCACTAGCGGTCGGGGTGGCGCAGGCCGGTCAGCAGTACGTCCAGGGCCAGGTCGGTGGCCTCCGCCAGTGGGGTGTCGTCGAGCAGGGAGCCCAGGGCCAGTGTGGCCAGGCCGTGCACCGTGGAGAAGGCGACCTGGGCGAGCCGGGCCGGGTCGCCCGCGCGGACGGTGCCCTCCGCCTGCGCCTGCGCGATGAGCCCGGCGGTCGTGTCGAGGCTGCGGTGTCCGAGCTCCCTGAGTTCGGCACTGGAGTCGTCGGCGTGCTTGGCACTGAACATGAGGTCCAGCAGGGGTGCGTGGGCGACGGCGAATTCCACGTACGCCCGTCCCAGGCCGGCCATGCGCGCCGGCACCGGCCCGGGCGCCTCCGCGGCGGTGCGCAGGCGCTCGTTCAGCCGGGTGAAGCCGCTGACGGCGAGGGCGTCCAGCAGTGCCTGCCGGTCGCGGAAGTGGCGGGACGGCGCGGCGTGACTCACGCCGAGATCGCGTGCCAGGGCACGCAGGGACAGGCCGTCCGCGCCCGACTCGGTGAGGACGGTCTCCGCGCGCTCCAGCAGAGCGGCCCTGAGGTTGCCGTGGTGGTAGGGCCCCTCGGTCAAGGCGGGCTCCCCTCTCCTGATGTTGTCATTGACTACAATGGTGGCGCCGCCTACATTCGAGACCGACAACATGTGGAAACGGAGCAGCCGACGATGCCTATGACATACCAGGGAACCGTGGCCCTGATCACCGGGGCAAGTGCCGGTCTCGGTGTCGAGTTCGCCCGCCAGTGGGCCGAGCGCGGAGCGGACCTCGTACTCGTGGCCCGCCGCCTCGACCGGCTGGAAGGGCTCGCAGCGGATCTGGAGAAGCGCTACGGCGTCACGGCCCACGCGGTCGCCGCCGACCTCGCCCGCCCCGGTGCCGCGGCCGCACTGCGTGCGGAGCTCGACGCCCGCGGGATCACGGTCCACACCCTCGTCAACAACGCCGGGTTCGGCAGCCACGGCCCCTTCGTCCGGCAGGACCTCGCGCAGATCAACGAGATGATCCAGCTGAACGTCGTGGCCGTCACCGAGCTCACCCGGGCCTTCCTCCCCGATCTCGCGGCCGACGGCCGGGGCGCGCTGGTCACCGTCGCGAGCGCGGCGGCGTACCAGCCGACCCCGGCGATGGCGGTCTACGGCGCCACCAAGGCCTTCGTCCTGAGCTTCACCGAGGCCGTCGGCTACGAGACCCGTTCCTCTCCGCTGCGGGTGCTCGCCGTATCGCCGGGTCCGGTCAGTACGGAGTTCTTCGACGTCGTCGGCAGCCGCGACGCGGCCGTCGGGCGGATGGCCACCCCGGAGCAGGTCGTGACCGCCACGCGCCGCGCGCTGGAGCGCGGCAAGACCCCGCCCAGCATCGTCGCCGGGCTCGCCAACCGCGTTTCCGCCCTCGCCTCCGCCCTCACGCCGCGGCGCGTCACGCTGGCGGTGTCGGGGCGGATCCTCAAGGCCTGAACGCGCTTCGGCGGGCCCCCGGGGCCGGGGACCCGCCTTCTGCCCGGCCGTCGGCCGGGCCCTGTCAGCGCTTGGCGATCTGCTGGAGTGCCGCGCCCTGGTAGCGGGCGCCGGCGTTCCAGAGGATGAAGGAGCTCATCTTGTTGGCTTCGGCGGCCTTGATCTGTGCCGCCACCTCGGCCGGCCCGTAGGTGCTGCCCATCGAGAAGTCCTGCAGCCACGGGACGATTTCGGTCTGCGTGCCCTTCGCCTGGCGGGCGAAGTCGGCGAGCGAACGCTGCACGATCGCATACGGGGAGGTGTCGGGCTGCGCGACGCCGTACTCCCCCGGCGCCCAGTGGGACGGGTAGACCATCGGCGCGACGTAGTCGGTCACCTTGACCAGGGCGCCGATGTCCTGTGCGATCTCGGTGGGCCGGGTCGCGGCGATGCCGAAGACCGAGACGCCGAGGTACTTGGCGTGGGGACGCAGTGCGGTCCGGGTGTCGGCGACGAACGAGGTGATGGACTGCTCGGGCGTGGCGGTGCCGATGCCCGGGAAGCGCATGTGCGACAGCGGGCCGTCCGGCCGGCGCACGTAGTCGTAGAGGACGTCGTCGAAGCCGAGCAGGGCCGCTTCGACGGCGAGGTCCTGGTTGTACTTGCGGACCGTCGGGTTGGCGAAGTTCGTGAAGGACAGGGCGCCGTAGTGGCCGCCGTCGTAGGGCTGCCCCGACGGGGTCAGCACGAGCTGGTCCTGGTCGCCGGCCTTCCAGGCGGCCGCGGCGAGCTTGGGGTCGCGGAAGGCCACGATGCGGCCGATGACCTGGGCGCCGGCGGCGTGGATCTCGGCGATCGCCTTGCGGGCGTCGTAGTAGCCCTTGGCCGCACCGATCCGGCGGGCCAGCGGCACCTGGGACGCGTACCCGACCTCGCCGTCCTCGTCCTTGACGTCCAGCTCGACGGCGTTGAGCTTGCCGCTGCGGACCAGGGCGAGGATGCCGCCGCGGAGCCCGTCGTCGCCCCAGCCGATGGCCGTGATGTGCGCGGCACGGATCATGGGGCGGCGCCCCCGGGCGGACACGTCCTTGGTGGTGGTGTTTCCGGCGCGGTCCACGGCCTTGACCGTGACCAGCGGCGTGCCCTTGGGGACCGTGGCCTTGAACGCACCGGCCTTGTCTACGGGGACCTTCTTGCCGTTGACGCTCACGTCGGCGTCACCGGAGGCGTTGCCGGTGATGGTCACCGGGGCGGTGGCGTTCTTGATCACGGGGTCGGCCACCTTGAGCTCCGGCGGGGTGGTGTCCACGCTGAAGCCCACGACCTTGCGGTACGAGGCGAAGGGGAGGCTGCTGCCGCCCGCCACCACCAGGGTGTGCGGGCCTTCCTTGAGCTGCGGGAGGCCGATCTTCAGGCGGGCGCCTTCGGCGGTGAGGGGGACCGCCGCGCCGTCCAGGGTGGCGTGCGGCTTGTTTCCGCCGCCGGGCGCACCTGCGGCGAGATAGGCGCTGACCTGTGCGGCCGCGCGTGCGTCGAGGACGGCGCCGTCGCTCACTCCCTGGATGTTGGGACCCGGTGCGAGGAACGTCCAGGCTCCGACGCCCGCCCCGGCCAGAGCGAGCGCCCCGGTCGTCGCTATGAGGGCGCCGCGGCGGGCCGGGCGGCGGAGACGGCGGGAGGAGCCGGAGCGCGGTATGCGGGTGCGGGGCATCGTGACGTCCTTCGTGGCGGGGGGTGCGGGCCGGATGCTGACTCCATTCATTGCCGCTGCGCGTGCCGGTCGACTGGTTCCGCCGATATTTCACACGAACGGCCCGGATCGTCTGCGGCGTGGCGGCTACGCCATGCAGGGGACAGTGCGGTACCGGGGCTCCCTTTGCCGGTAGGTATGGCGCGACACCTCCACCTCGGAAAGGCTCCTGATGCGCCACCCGCTCGTCCCACTCGGCGCCCTGGCAGGCGCCGCCGCCCTGCTCGCCACCGGATGTTCCACGGGGCCGTCACCTGCCACCGGGCAACCCCGTACGACCGCCTCGCAGGCGGCGGTCGGCCCCGTCGCCGCGAAGGGCCCGGCGGAGGTCGGCGCCAACGAACTCGGCCAGGTTCCGGTGCTGATGTACCACCAGCTCACCGCGAAGCCGGCCAGCGTCTACGACCGCACACCGGCCGACTTCCGGGCCGAACTGGAGCGCCTCGCACGGGAGGACTACGTGCCGGTGACGGCTGGTGACTTCCAGACGGGGCGCATCGACATCCCGGCCGGCACCCACCCGGTGGTCCTCACGTTCGACGACTCGACCAACAGTCAGGTGCGGCTCGGCGCGGACGGCACCCCGGCCCCGGATACCGCCGTCGCCATCCTGGCGGAGACGGCGAAGAAGTACCCCGCGTTCAAGCCGGTGGCGACCTTCTTCGTCAACGCGGACGCCTTCTCGGCCACGGGCTCCGCCAAGGCCCTGACCTGGCTGAAGGCGCACGGGTACGAGGTCGCCAACCACACCGACCGTCACGAGAACCTGCGCTCCCTGGACCAGGCGGGCGCCGCGAGGGCGATCTCGGCCGGCCAGCAGGCGATCGAGAAGGCCGCGCCCGGGACCCGGGTCACCTCGCTCGCCCTGCCCTTCGGCGCCATGCCCGAACCGGCCGGGGTGGCCGTGCAGGGAACGGGCTACCGCTACGACGGGGTGTATCTCGTGGGGGCCAACCCGTCGGTCTCGCCCTTCACCAAGGCCTTCACACCCGGCGCGATCCCCCGGATCCGCTCGGCGGGGCCGAAGGACGAGGATGCCGAATTCGGTTCTTCGCGCTGGCTGGACAAGCTCGCCGCCGGGAAGAACCGGTACGTATCGGACGGGAACCCCGACACCGTCGCCTTCCCGCGCGCCGCGCAGAACGAGCTGTCGCCGGCCTTCGCGAAGCGGGCCCGGCCGTACTGAACGGTTGGCGCGGAGCACCGCCGGGGCGGTCGCCGGTGCGGTCACGGGTGCGGTCACGGGTGCGCGGGGATTTCCCCGAACACCGCACATGCACACGGCGTTCACCCGTCCCGGTCGTGATCGGCGAGCGAGCCCACGCCTACGTGGGTGACGATTCCGTCGTGGCGGTAACGCTTCACCGCCACCATGTCGAACCGCTCGCCGGCCCTCACCCGGATTCCCCCGCGATCCCCTCCGCCGCGAGGTCGCCGGGACCGAACCAACGGGTGAGCGTCTCGGCGAGACCGGCACCTCCGGCCCAGCAGACGTAGCCGTCCGGGCGGACGAGTATGGCCTCGGCGTCCGTCTCGCCGGATTCCGCCCGGGCACGCACGTGGGTGACCCGGTCGCTCCAGGGGGCCGCGACGGCGAGAGGGGCGTCGGTGAGGTTGAGCAGGACGCCGCGTCCGGAGCGCGTCAGGTCACTGAACCGGACCCGCTCGCCGTCGACGACGAGGTCGAGGTCGGGCATCCGCAGGCCCAGCAGCGAATGGGCCGAGGCGTCGGGAGACGGGAGGCAGAGGTCGAGCCCGGCCATCACACCGGCCATGTACCGGTTGGCGTCGGGCAGGCGGAGGAGGTCGGTGAGCACGTCGCGCAGCTCGCCCAGTCCGCCGTCGCGCTGCGGCCCCATGATCACCCCCTGTGCCCGGGTGAGGGCGAGCACCCGCGCGGCGACGGGGTGCCGCTCGCTCTGGTAGGTGTCCAGCAACTCCTCGCCCGCATCGCCGCGCAGGACGGCGGCGAGCTTCCAGCCGAGGTTGAACGCGTCCTGCACGCCGAGGTTGAGCCCCTGGCCTCCGGCCGGGGAGTGGAAGTGCGCGGAGTCACCGGCGAAGAACACGCGACCGTGGCGGTAGTGCTCCAGCTGCCTGCTGGCGTTGCTGAACCGGGAGGAGTAGCGGATCTCGGCGACATCGAGCGCCCCGCCGTGGGTGGCGCGCAGCACCTCGCGGACCTCCTCGGCCGTCACCGGGGCGTCGCGCTCGGCCAGCATGGTCCGGGGGCCGCTGAAGATGAGCTTGTGGAGTCCGTTCGCCAGGGGCGTGATCATGGCGAAGTGGCCCTCGGGCGTGGTGTGGATCCGCGAGCTGATGTGTCCGGCGGAGCTGTCGTCCACGTCCCCGGTGAGCAGCAGATCGGCGGTGCCCATGCGGACGGTGGCGGCCTCGCCGGGGAAATCGGCTCCGATGATCTTGCGCACGCTGCTGTGGGCGCCGTCGCACGCGACGAGGTAGCGGCCCCGCAGGGACAGGTCCCCGCCCGGCCCGGTCACGGAGATCGTGACGCCGTCGGCGTCCTGGTCCAGGCCGGTCAGCCGGTGCTCCCTGAGCACCCGACCGCCGAGCCCGGTGAGCCGGTCCTCCAGCACCGCCTCCAGCTGGTCCTGCGGGAGCAGGACCGGGTGCGGATAGCGGGTGTCCCACGCCGCGCAGTCCAGCGGGACGGGTAGGCCGGCGAAGTGGCCTCCGACGAGCCGGTAGTCGATCGAGCGTCCCAGCGCGTCGTCCAGCAGACCGCGCAGCGCGAGCATCTCGGCGGTCCGGGGCTGGATCGCCCCGGCGCGGGACTGGAGGTTGCGGCCGGCCAGCCGGTCCAGCACGACGGCCGGTACGCCGGCGAGGGCGAGTTCGGTGGCGAGCGTGAGTCCGGCGCCGCCGGCCCCGACGACGATGACACCGGTGACCTGCACGTTCATGGAGCCTCCCAGGAAGATTCCTTCACTTGGTAGAGAACTATACCAGGTGCAAGTTTCTCCTCGGTACCCCCATTGCTATCGTGGGCGCATGACTGAGCAACTTGGGCTGCGGGAACGCAAGAAACAGCGCACCCGGCAGACGATCTTCGAAGCGGCGCTGCGACTGTTCCTGAGCCGCGGCTTCGACGACGTGTCGATCGTGGAAATCGCCGAGGCCGCCGAAGTCTCCAAGCGCACGCTGTTCACCTACTTCCCGACCAAGGAAGACCTCGTCCTGCAGCAGTTCGCCGACCACGAGGACGAATCGGCACGCGTGGTCCGCGCCCGCCCGGCCGGTACGAGCCCGCTGGCCGCCCTGCACGCCCACGAGCTCGACGCCCTGGCCCGGCAGGACCCCGTCACCGGCCTCACCTCCGACCCGGACGCCCTGGCCTTCGCCCGGCTGCTCAGCACGACGGCGAGCCTCAGCGAGCGGCTGCTCCGGTACGCGGGGCGCAGCATCGCCGCCCTCGCCGAGGCACTGGAGGAGGCCGGCGCCGACGAGCTCACCGCGCGGCTCGCCTCGGTGCAGATCGTCACCGTCCTGCGCACCCTCGCCGACCGCAACAGCGGCCAGGTGCAGGCGGGCCGCCCTGCCGACGACGTGTACCCCGAGGCCGTCGCCGCCGCCGACCGGGCCTTCCTGCTCCTCGGCGCGGGCCTGGCCGACGCCCTTCCCGCCTGAGACCCGGGCAGGTGCTCGCACGGGCCCACGGCCCGCCGCGCACGGCCGGCCGCGCCGCCTGCCGGACCCCCGTACCCGCCCCCGCCGTCCCGCCGCCCCGCCCTGCCCGGCCGAAATGCCACGCACCGCAGTGGGCTACGCGCCTGGCGCCAGGACCGGCGGACACACCGATGCCCGACCGGCCCACCCCGGCCCCCGCTCCCCCACCACCGCCGACCCCTCAGGAACGGAACGCGACCGGAAGCGGGCTTCCGGTCGGGGCCCGCGTCCGGTCGGCGTGGGCGGCTGTGAGAGGGTCGGGCCCGGTTCGGACAGGGGCGGTGCGGGAGGCAGCATGAACACGGCAGTGGTGCTCGTGGCGGACGACGACGCCGCCATCCGGCGTTCGCTGGAGCGCGGACTGCGGCTGAGCGGATTCACCGTGGTCCTCGCCGAGGACGGGCCCGGCGCTCTCGCCCAGGTGGACGCGCGGCCCCCCGACGTGCTCGTCCTGGACGTGTCCATGCCTGGGCTGACCGGTACGGAGGTGTGCCGGAACCTGCGCGCACGCGGGGACGAAACCCCCGTCCTGATGCTGTCGGCCCTGGACGAACTGGCCGACCGGGTCGCCGGTCTCCAGGCGGGCGCCGACGACTACCTCGTCAAGCCCTTCGCGTTGGAGGAGCTGGTGCTGCGCCTGCACGCCCTGCTGCGGCGCAGCCCGGCGCGCAGCGAGCGGGACGTGCTGCGCGCCGGCCCGCTGGAGATGGACCAGGCGACCCGCCAGGTCCGCCACGGCGGGGCCGAGGTCCACCTCACCCGGCGGGAGTTCGAGCTGCTCGCCGCCCTGGTGCGCAACGCGGGCATCGTGCTGACCCGGGACCAGTTGCTGGACCGGGTGTGGGGCTACGACTTCGAGGTGCGCACCGACGCGGTGGACACCTTCGTCAGCTACCTGCGCCGCAAGCTGGAAGAGGGCGGACGCCCCCGGCTGATCCACACGGTCCGCGGCGTCGGGTTCGTGCTGCGCGGGCCCGGCGCGGGGAGCGGATCGTGAAGCTCGCCACCCGGATCGCGCTCTCGGTCACCGTGGTCATGCCGTTGCTGGTGCTGGCCGCGGGTCTGCTGGTGCTCGGGCTCGTCAGCCGCGACCTGCGCCAGCAACAGGACGCGCGGCTCCAGGACCGGGCCTCGGCCGTCCTGCCCGACGTACGGGCCCTGCTGGCCGCCGACCGCAACGGGCGGCCGAAGGCGGAGCAGAACCAGCACCGCAAGGTGCTCGGTGACGTCCTGGACGCGGGGATCCGGGTGCGCGGCGCGGACGGAGCGACCGTCCTGGAAGGCGGGCCGCAGCCCGACGCGGCGGTCCGGCTGCCCGACCGGACCCCTCAGGGCCCCGTCACGGTCCGCGCCAAGGGCCATGCCTGGCGGGTGCTGAGCGTGCCGGTGGCCGGCGCCGCGCCCGGAAACCTGTGGATCTACACGGCGGCTTCGAGCACCGACCCGCAGGTGGCCGCCGTACGGCGGCGGGTGCTGCTCGTGGCCCTGCTGGCCGCCCCGGTGTCCGGGCTCCTCGCGTACGGACTGGCGGGGCGCGCCACCGCGTCCGTACGGCGGCTGAGCCGGCGGGCCGCCGGACTCGACCCGGCGGCCGGGGCCGCCGCCTTCGTCGGTACCCCGGTGAACATCGCCGAGGTGGACGAACTGTCCGCGGCCATCGGCCAGCTCCTCACCCGCTACGACGAGCAGGCGGCGCGGACCGCGCAGGCGCTGGAGACCGCCCGGTCCTTCTCGTCCGCGGCCTCGCACGAGCTGCGCACGCCGCTGATGAGCATGCAGACGGACCTGGACGTGCTCGCGGCCCACCCCGACCTGTCCCCCGGTGAACGGGCCGAGGTGGTGCGCGACCTGCGGAGCGACCACGCACGGCTGCTGGAACTGCTCGGCGCGCTGCGGATGCTCGCGCTCGGCGACCTCGTGGAGGTCTCCGCCTTCGCCCCGCTCGACCTGTGCGAGCTGGTGGACGCGGCTGCCGACGAGGCGGCGCGCCGGCACGGCGGGGCGGCCCTGGTGCTGGACGTGGAGCTTCCGGCGGAGCTGTGGATCTTCGGCTGGGACTCCGGTCTGAAGATCATGCTCGCCAATCTGCTGCGCAACGCGGTGGTGCACGGTCACCGGCCGGGCGAGCCGGCCCGGGTCACGGTCCGGCTGCGCGCGCAGGGCGGTTTCGCACTGCTCACGGTGGACGACGAGGGGCCCGGTGTACCGCCCGCCGAACGCGAGGCCGTCTTCGGCCGGTTCCACCACCGGCCCGGCAGCCCGGGCTCCGGCCTCGGGCTCACCCTGGTGGCCCAGCAGGCCGCGCTGCACCGGGGCACGGTCGGCCTCGGCGAGGTACCCGACGGGACGGGCGCGCGCTTCGAAGTGCGGCTTCCGCTGGTCTCGGACGACGAACCGACCGTGCGGCTGCCCGCACGGCGCGACTGGATCTCCCGCGGCGACTGATGGGCACGGGGCGGGTTCGGGTGAGGTCCGGGGCTTCCCGGAGCGGCGCGGTGCGGCCGGTCCGGCGGTCACAAGGAATCCACAAAAAGGCTCCCTAGCGTCATGCCCGGTCGGCGCGCCCACGCGTCGGCCCGTCGCACCGAAGGGGTTACCACCATGCTCGCGAACCGTAGGACCGCCGCCGCGATCGGCGCCGTCGCCCTGGCCGGTGCACTGCTGTCCGCCGGCCCCGCGCAGGCCGAGAGCGCCTCGCCGAGCCCCGCCGCGTCGGCGAAGTCCGCGCCGAAGGGCGATGGCGCCAAGTCGATCTGCAAGCGCCTGCCGAAGACCGAGGCCCGGATCAGCGCCGCCCTCACCCGGCTGAACGGCGACGCCACCGTCGCGGGCTCGGTCGCCCGGCTGGAGCAGCGCGTCACCGAGGCGAAGAACGCCGGCCACACCGAGATCCACACGTACCTCAACGACCGCCTGACGGTCCGCAAGAACCTGGTGCCGACCCTGCAGAAGCGCCAGGAGGACCTGAAGGCCGTCTCCACCTGGTGCTCCGCGCAGGGGTCCAAGTGAGGTCCGCCCGGCGCGGTGCGGCCGTATTCACCGCCCTGGCCGCCGGCGCCGTCCTGCTGCTGACCGGCTGTGGGGGCGGCACGGCCGCCCAGCCGAAGGCGGAGCAGTCGGCGGGCAGCGACGGCCAGGCCGCGGACATGCAGGCGAAGCTGGACGCCGCCGACAGCGCGGCCTCGCAGGCGGATACGGACGCCACGCAGAACAACTGACCCCGCCTCGACGGCCCACCCGGCATTCCCGGGTGGGCCGTCGTCGTACGGGGGAAGGGCCTCGGGACGGTACGGGTGGGCGCCTCCGGTTCGGTGGCCCGGATCGGGGCCGCGCGACGGCTCCCTCCCGGCACGGCCCCGAACGCCGAAGGGCCCCCGGTGGCCGGGTGGCCCCGCGGTGCCCGCAGACGGCGGAGAGGGCAGGATTCGAACCTGCGTGGATCCCAGAAGAACCCGAACGGCCGCCGGCCGGTCCCCGATCAACCACTCCGGGCACCTCTCCTTCGTGACCCGGCCCTGTCACCCTCCCGGTCACGACAACCAGATTGCACCACGGCCCCTGACCCCGCGCTGACACGCCCGGCGGACACCCCGCGGCACACCCACGGCGCACCCTGCCGACGGAACCCGCGCGACCGTGCCGGTGTCACGGGCCGTCGACGGCCTTCCGCAGCCGGTACAGCCTTCCGGAGTCCGGGCGACCGACGTGCCGGTGGATACGGGGCGTCCGTTCGGTGCCGCCGACGCTCCACACCGGTCGGGAACACCCCGGGACGCGGACCCGGACCTCTTGGGTCCAGACGTCCCGTCCGGGCTCGTACGTCCAGGTGCCGGAGCCCGAACAGCTCCGTGACGGGCCGCTGGGCAGGTCGTCGGGGGCGTGTTCGCCGACGCCGGTGGCCGTGACCCGGCCGTCCGGGGTGAAGACCAGCGTCCCACTCGTGTGGTCGACCCAGGTGGCGGCCATGGCCGACGGGCCGATCGCGGGCGGCTCGTAGGCGGGCAGCAGGCCCGCGGCGAGGCCGAGGACGCCGAGCAGGCCCGTTCCCGCCACCACCGCCGAACCCCACAGGGCCACTTGCCCGACCAGTCCCCGGCGCCGGATCCGGGCGACCAGAGCGCCCAGCGAGAGCGCGGCCGTGGCCACCGCCCAGAAGACGAGCGCGCTCCGCTCCTCCACGTGGTCGTACGTCGCGAAGGCCGCGACCGGCGGTGCCACCAGGGCCGCCACCACCGCCGGTACCCACCACGCCTCGCGTCCGCCGATCCGACGGCCGATCAGATCGGCCAGTCCCACGGCCGGCAGTACGAAGACCACGGACAGGAGGAACGCGATCACGCCGATGACCGCGCTGAACGAGAGCAGCCCCGCCGCCAGGGCGGAGCGGTCGACCGGGGTGTCCGGCGGGGGTTGCGTCCGGACGTACAGGAGGACCACCACGAGGGCGAGCGCGGCCTCCAGACAGCCCACCAGTACCGAGACCACCAGCACCCGGCCGTACGACCGCTCCTGATCCACGGCACCCCTCCCTCGTACCGCGTCGAAACGAAGCGAACGCGTCCGCCCGGCCGACTGTTGGATCCATTCTGCCAGCCGGGCTGAACGTGTTCAATTCACCGTCCGGACCGCTACCCCCTCGACTGTTGCCGGCTCCGCGCCGCAACGGGCGGGCGCCTTCGGCCGGCATTCCGGAACGGCGGGCATCCGCGAGATCCAGCTGAATCGTTTCGACAGCTCAGGACGGTATTGGGTCACCAACTCCCGGGGATCCTCACGAAAACCGACGACTCCGGTTACCTCACCGCGCAAGACCCCGCCCGGCCGCCCGCAGCACAGGACGCCCGCCCCGAAGCACTTGCCCACCGTCCGGCTCGCGCGGCGCCACGGCCGGAACGTCACCCGTGACACCGCCACACCTGGAGGGATCCCCATGAGCACACCCCAGTGGCAGCAGCTCACCGACCACCTCATGACCGTCCGCGAACAGATCTACGAGGGTTGGAACAGCCGCGAGGGCTGGGACAACTACACACGCTGGGGCGAGGAGTTCGGCGAGGACGGCGTCGCCTGGTGCGTGATCTTCGACTGGTGCATGTACCACGACGTCGGTCTCGACGCGATCGTGCCCAAGGTCGACAACGTGAGCGCCTTCACGGCATGGGCCAAGGCCCGCGGTCAGTGGTCCGACTACCCCTCCGTCGGCGCCTGGGTCAACTTCGGCAACGGCGCCCACACCGAGATCGTCACCGGCTTCGACGCCGACACCGTCTACACCAAGGGCGGCAACAGCATCCAGGCCGGCTCCGTCGACCACGGCCAGGGCAACGGCGTCTGGTCGCACTCCAACCCGCGCCGCAGCAGCTACGTCACCGGCTACTTCGCCCCCGACTACCCCGACGGGCAGTGCCCGCCCACCGCCGACCCCGGCGATCCCCGCGGCGGCGCCGCCGTCACTTCCTGGCGCTGGACACCCCCCGCGCCCGCCTTCGAACCGTTTCCCGGCGCCGGGTTCTTCACGGCCGGCCGCCGCAGCCCGATCATCGCCGCCATGCACGACCGGCTCGTCGACGTCGGCTGCGACCGCTACCGGAGCACGGCGAACGCCGACGTCTGGGGCTCGGGCGATGTCAACTCCTACCGGGCCTGGCAGCTCGAACTCGGCTACACCGGCTCCGACGCCGACGGCACCCCGGGTCCCACGTCCTGGGACAGGCTCAAGGTCCCCAAGGCCGAGTCCTGACGCGGGTCCGACACGGGGACGACCCCTTGATCGGACGAGATCGATCGGAACGGTCGACACGAGTCTCACGTCAAGGGGGACAGCAGTCCTGTATCCGTTGTTGCCGCTGACCGGCGCGGCACTCACCGCCTACTGCGCCGGACGGTCGGTCCGCCGCCGCCCGGGGTGAGGACGGACATCAGCGGCGGCGGCCGATCGCGCCTCGGGCCGGCCCAGGGGGCGACGGGCGGCCGAAGAGGCGGCCGAGGGGGCTCGCCGTCGCCGACGGCTTCGAGAGCGGCACAACGGTCCGGAGGCGTGCCGCCGTCGGCTCGTAGCAGACCTCCCGGCGACGCGGCGCACGGGCGACCTCACCATCCGGGGCCGGAAGTTGACAACATTTCAGTTTCGGTGGCCGAGAATCTGGCCAAAAGACTTCCAGCATGATGCGACATGTGAAATTTTACATGTCACACATCAGCTGCCGGTGTCCCCAGCACGCGGCACAACGGCCCCGGAGGCCCCCACAGATGCATCCCTTCCGCATATCGAAGGCCGGCGCGCGCAGACTTCCCGCGCTCGGCGCAGCCGTCTTCATTGCGCTCGGCCTGTTCACGCCACAGAGCCAGGCCGCCTCCGTCGGCGCCACGGCCCCGGCCGGTGCCAACGCACGTGGAACCGCGGCCTCTGCGCCGCGGTCGATCCCGGTCCCCAAGTCCCCCGATGCGCTGCGCAACGTCCCGCGCTTGCGGATCTCCTCGCAGGACAGCACCGAAGAGGCCGCCCCGGCCCCCGCCCCCACCGCCAAGCCCGTCAAGGCCGACAAGGGCACGAAGGCCGACAGGCAGTCCTCGGCCGCCGCCGCGGACGAGTGCGGCGACCTCTCCGGCGTGATCAACGCCACGGGCGGCGCGCTGGTCCAGCAACTCAAGGCCCTCCCCCGGATCGACTGTACGTACCCGCTGTTCGGCCTCACCGGGGAGAACGCGCGGAAGGCCTTCCGTGAAGCCCAGATGGTGACCGTCGCCGACGCGCTGCGCGACGCCTCCGCCGGCTACTCGGGCAACAACAGCGCCGCCATCGGGCAACTGGTGCTGTTCCTGCGCGCCGGCTACTACGTGCAGGACAACCACGCGGACGTCGTCGGCGACTACGGCACGGCGCTGGACGGCTCGGCGCGCGGCGCGCTGGACGCCTTCTTCGCCTCCCCGCGCAGCAAGGACGTCACCGACGCGAACGGCGAGATCCTCAACGAGGTCGTCACGCTGATCGACAGCACCCACGCCGCGGGCCGGTACGCCGGCGTCGTCAAGTGGATGCTCGGCACCTACGACGGCACGTGGCCCGGCCAGATGAACCTCGCCATGCAGCACGTCGAGTGGGTCGTCGAGAACGGCTTCAAGGCCAAGAACGACGCCCGCGGCTGGCGGGCCGCCCTCAAGGCCGACCCCGCCATCCTCGACACCTGGGCCGGCTTCATCACCCGCAACGGCGCGGAGCTGAACCGTCTGGACGTCGTCAGCAACGTCGGCCGCTACCTCGGCTACGCCCTCGACGTCCCCGAGCTGAAGGACCGGGTCCGGCCGCTGCTGAAGGACCTGATCAACCGCTACCCGAACGTCGGCCCCACCGCGCCGATCACGATGAACCTGGGCTGGTACACCCGCCAGTACGACAAGGGCAACTGCGCGGCCTACGCCATCTGCGACCTGGGCGAGCGCGTGCTCCCGGTGGTCCTGCCGATCCAGCGCACGTGCAACCCGGGCCTGAAGATCCGCGCCCAGGACATGTCCCCCGGACAGCTGGACAGCACCTGCACCAGCCTGGCCAACCAGGACGCCTACTTCCACCGGGTCATCGGCGACAAGGGCGCGATCCCCGGTGACGTGAACACCAACCTGGAGGTCGTCGTCTTCGACGACTACACCCAGTACTCGCTGTACGCCTGGGCCATCTACAACATCGACGTCGACAACGGCGGCATGTACGAGGAGGGCAACCCGGCCGCACCCGGCAACCAGGCCCGCTTCATCGCCCACGAGGCCAGCTGGCTGCGTCCCGACTTCCAGATCTGGAACCTCAACCACGAGTACACCCACTACCTCGACGGCCGCTACGACATGGCCGGTGACTTCGACGCGAGCCTGACCACGCCGACCATCTGGTGGGTCGAGGGCATCGCCGAGAACATCTCGTACGGCTACCGGGGCGTGCGCAACGCCGACGCGATCGCCGAGGCGGCCAAGAACACGTACCGGCTCAGCGACCTCTTCGACACCGTCTACAACCAGGACGCGGACCCCGACGTCAACTCGAACCGGGTCTACCGCTGGGGCTTCCTCGCGGTCCGCTACATGCTCCAGGCGCACCCCGCCGACGTCCAGACCGTGCTGGACAAGTACCGCGCCGGCGACTGGAACGGTGCCCGCACCTTCCTGAAGCAGACCATCGGCACCGGTTACGACGCCGGCTTCGCCACCTGGCTGTCGACCACCTGCGCGACCAACGACTGCGGCCCGCTGCCTGAGGCCCAGTCCACGCCGCTGTGCACCCTCGGCGACGCCCGTCAGTTCGACAAGAACTGCCGCCGGGACAACCTCGCGGCCACCACCGGCAACTACAGCTACCACTTCGTCTACCTGCCCGCCGGCGTCAAGCAGCTGACCATCACCAGCAGCGGGGGCACCGGCAACGCCGACCTCTACTACGGTGGCGGCACCTGGGCCACCACCGGCAACTACCAGGCGAAGTCCACCCATGCCGGGAACGACGAGACGCTGACGATCGACAACCCGCCGTCCGGCTGGGTCTACTTCAGCCTCGCCGCCGCGCAGGACTTCAGCGGTGTGAGCGTCTCCACGCAGTCCAAGTGAGCCGGTCCGCCGGGGCCGACCGGCCCCGGCGGATCCCAGGTCACCGCCGGCCGGCCTCCCCTCAGGGCTCACAGCGCGATCGGCCGGTACCTCAGGGCCTCGTCGACGATCTGTTCCGCGGACGCGCCCCGAAGGTGGTCCGGAGGATTGAACACCAGGTCACCGAACCGGGGATGCGACACGTTCGCCCGAAGCAGGCACAGGTGCCAGTCGCTCTCCGGGGCAGCCGTCAGGAGTCTGCGGACGATCTCCACGAGCTCGTCACGGGTGATGTCCGCGACCACCGGGCGAGCCGGTCCGGCCGCCTCGCGCGCGAACTGCTCCAGGCTCCTGCTGCCGTCGTACCCGGCGAAGTCGAGCGCCGCGTAATCGTGACCGGTCTTCGCGTTGAACGCCGCGACCGCCTCGCCCGCCGCCTCCGAACCGGTTTCCAGCAGCCCCGCGATCCGCTGCACCTCGGCGCACAACTCGTCCAGCCGCCGGCGGCTCACGGGCGGGGGACGCAACTCCGGTCTCAGGTCCACAGCACCATCCTGCCCCCCGCTCACCGGCCCTTCTCCCTCGGACGGCCGGTGAGCAGGTCGGAGACGGCCACGATGCCGTCCGTGAGGGACCGTACCCCGACGTCGCCGAAGCCGAGGACGAGTTGCGCGGGCTCGTCGGCACGTGATGCGCGGCAGGTGCTCATGCCGTACAGGCCGACGGAC
The DNA here is from genome assembly GCF_041862025.1 of Streptomyces sp. AB3(2024). Taxonomy (NCBI): domain Bacteria; kingdom Bacillati; phylum Actinomycetota; class Actinomycetes; order Kitasatosporales; family Streptomycetaceae; genus Streptomyces; species Streptomyces sp. AB3(2024). The sequence goes on along the minus strand of NZ_JBGWAB010000104.1, from coordinate 10,738 downwards.
CGGGTGTGGGCGGCGGCGACGACGTGGTGCTCCTCCACGCCGACGGGCAGGTGGGCGACGGCGTGGAAGCCGGCCGCGAGGCCGGTGACCGGCACCTCGGGGGCGTGTTCGGCCAACGCGGCGAGCAGGGCGGTACGGCGGGACGCGTAGGTGGCGCGCATCCTGCGCAGGTGGCGGTCGAAGCGTCCGGACTCGATCAGGCGGGCGAGGGCGAGCTGGTCGAGGGTGGGGGTCCCGCGGTCGCTCCGGTACTTGCGGGCGGTCAGCGGCTCGACCAGTTCGGGCGGGCAGACCATCCAGCCGATCCGCAGGGCGGGCGCCAGGGACTTGCTGACGGTGCCGAGGGAGACGACCCGGTCGGGGGCCAGGCCCTGGAGCGCGCCGACGGGTTCGCGGTCGTACCGGAACTCCGCGTCGTAGTCGTCCTCGATGATGATCGCGTCGCGCCGGCGGGCCCACTCGATCAGGGCCAGTCGGCGCTCGGGGGCCAGCGCGACGCCGGTCGGCCACTGGTGGGCGGGGGTGACGACGACGGCGCGGGCGCCGGTCGCGGCCAGCCTGTCCACGTCGATTCCCTGCTCGTCCACCGGTACGGGGACGGCGCGCAGGCCGGCCGCCGAGGCTGCGCCGCCGATGGTGGCGGGTGAGCCCGGGTCCTCGAAGGCCACGGTCCGCACGCCGGCGTCGGCCAGTACGTCCAGGGCGAGCCCGAGGCCCTGGGCGTAGCCGTTGCACACGACGATGTGCCCGGGGGCGGCCACGGCGGCGCGGACCCGGCGCAGGTACCCGGCCAGGACCTCGCGCAGGACCGCGCTGCCGCGCGGGTCGCCGTAGTCGAACGCGGCGGTCGGCATGGCGCGGGCGGCCTCCCGGGTGGCCCACAGCCAGTCCCGGACCGGGAAGGTGCCCAAGTCCGGTACGCCCCAGCGGAAGTCCGCCACCAGGCGCGGGGCCTCCTTGCGCTGCTGCGGGAGGCCGGGTGTCTCCGCGGCTCCCGCCGCCACGCGTGTGGCGGAGCCGGGACGCGTGACCAGGTAGCCCTCGGACTGGAGCTGGGCGTAGCAGTCCTGGACCAGACCCCGCGAGAGACCGAGCGTCCGCGCGAGCTCCCGCGAGGACGGCAGCCGTTCGCCCACGTCCAGGCGCCCGGTGCGGATCGCGTCCCGCAGCCCGTGTTCCAGCTGGGCGCGCAGCGGCAGACCGCTCTCCCGGTCGACGACCAGGAGCAGCTCGGGCGGCGAACTGGACCACTCCAATGGCATGGAACTGGAGCTTACCGGCGATCCGGTCGGCCACTTAGCGTCATGCCGTGACCGAAACGCCCAAGGCCGCCGCGCCGCCGCTCGCGGTGCGCCCGCCCCTGCTGACACCTCCGTTGCTGCTGCGCTTCGTCTCCGTGCTGGGCGCTTCCGCCTGCTTCCACCTGCTGCTCTCGGTCGTCCCCACGTACGCGACCCCCGCGGGCGGGGGTGCGGGCGGGGCGGCCGGGCCGGCCACCGGGGCGCTGATGCTGGCGACGGTGGCGGGCGAGTTCGCGACGCCCGCCCTGGTCGACCGCTACGGCTACCGCGCCGTACTGGCGGTCGGCCTGGGCCTGCTGGGCGCGCCGGCCCTGGCGCTCCCGCTCTCGCGGAACCTGTGGTGGATCGTCGCCGTCTGCCTGCTGCGCGGACTGGGCTACGGGTTCACCCTCGTCGCGGGCGGTGCGCTGACGGCGTCGCTCATCCCGGCCGAACGGCGCGGCGAGGGCCTGGCCGTGGTCGGCATCGTCGCAGGGGTGCCCGCGCTGGTGGCGCTGCCGCTGGGGGTGTGGCTGGCCGCGCACGCGGGCTACGGGCTCGTCTTCACGGTGGGCGCCGCGGCCGCGCTCGCGGCGATCCCCTCGGTAGCCGGTCTGCCCGGCCGGGTCAGCGCGCCGGGTCGTGGCGTCGGCATCGCCGAGGGGCTGCGTTCGGTCGGACTGCGCCGCCCGGCCGTGGTCTTCGCGTTCGCCGCCATGGTGTCCGGGATCGTCGTCACCTTCCTGCCGCTGGCCGTGTACGGTGCGGCCGCGGGCTCGGTCGCCGTCGCGTTGTTCGTCCAGCCCGCGGCGGCCACGGCAGGCCGCTGGCTGGCCGGCAGGCTGGGCGACCGGCGCGGCTCCGCCGGCCTGGTGCTGCCCGGTCTGCTGCTGTCGGCCGCCGGCACGCTGTTGATGGTGCTGACCGCCGAGCCCGTTGCCGTGGTCGTCGCCGCGGGGGTGTTCGGCACCGGTTTCGGCGTCCTCCAGAACGCCACGATCACGGTGATGTACGCGAGGGTGCCCGCCGCCGGCCACGGCACCGTCAGCGCGTTGTGGAACATCGCCTACGACGTCGGCATGGGCGTCGGTGCCGTGGCCTTCGGATGGCTGGCGGCGGCGACCGGATACCCGTGGGCCTTCGCCCTGACCGGGGTCGCGATGCTGACCGCGGTGGTCCCCGCCCTCCGCGACCGGCGAGCGGGAACCACCACCGCGACCACGGCCTGAGCCGCGGCCGGCTCCGGCCGGTCTCCGCGGCGGGTCAGCCGAGGAGGGGGACGAGTCCGATGGCGAAGACCGCGTAGAACCCGGCGGTGACGGCCAGCCGGGCCGGAGTCAGCCGGTGGGCGCGCATGGTCAGCAGCAGGTAGGTGATCGCCGCCATGGTGATGATCCCGGACCACAGCAGGGGGCCGTCGAAGTGCCAGCTGGTGAAGATCAGGCCGATGCCGCTGGGAACGGTGGCCTGGATCATCATGGAGCCGGAGATGTTGGCGAGGGCCAGTTTGGTCTTGCCCTGGCGGACCCAGATCACCGCGTTCATGATCTCGGGGAGCTCGGTGGCGATCGGCGAGAGCAGCAGGGCGGTGACGGTCGCCGACAGGCCCAGCATCGGACCGATGACATCGAGCTGCTTCACGAAGAAGTGCGCGGCGATGAAGATCACGACGAGGGTGGCCAGCGTCTGGACGGCCACGGCCCACGTGGCCGGAGAGGCCGCCTTGGGCTGGAGCTTCAGGGGCTCCAGCTCTTCGTCCTCATCGCTGTCGTCGTCGGCGCGGCTGCTGCGGATCTCACGCCAGAAGTAGACCGCGTACGCGGCGAAGAACAGCACGCCCAGGGCCGGCTTGAACGCGAAGGCGACCAGACCGAGCACGACCTTCAGGAAGAAGATGGGCAGGAACCACTTCTGGTCCTTGGCCAGCCGTTCCATGTCCTTCGCGTTGCCGAGGGTCTCGTCGCCCGGCCCGTTCTGCGGCGTGCCCGTCGGTGCCAGAACCCGCAGGCGCTGCTTGCGGCGCTTGAGGAGCAACATCACGCCGGTCACCCCGTAGGCGATGGTGGCCAGGGCGAGCGGCCCGCCCATCGCGGCGCCGACGCCGATCTGCTTCGCCTCGTCGGTGGCGCCGGTGGTCACCGCGACCAGCGTCACCACCGATTCGGGCAGAGCGGTACCGAAAGCGGCCAGGATCGTGCCGACCGCCATCTTTCCGACCTTGAGGCGCTCGCCCAGCCACTCCACGGCATTGACGAACCACTCGCAGGAGAGGTAGATCGCCCCCGCACACACGATGAGCAGTACGAAATGGATCACAGGAACCGTCCGGATTTCCCGCACCGACGGGCTTCGAGGACGACCAGCGCGAGGGGCGGCGGCAGCTTCGACCCCGCCGACGCGCATCTGATGTCGTCGACAATGGGCCGAAGGTCTCGCCCGCCCGCATCCCCATCGGGCGCGGGCCCGGCCACCGGGAACCCGGGGGTTCCAGTGTGTCGACGACCGGTATTGCGGGGCTACTCCCCTTCGCAGTGGCCCAGTGTAGCCGCACGCGGTGACGGAGCCCGTCCCCGACCCCCCTCCCGCCCGGTCCGACGACCGGTGACCGCGCCGGGTCCTCCGGGTCCTCCGGGTCCTCCGGGTCCTCCGGGTCTCAGCAGGGCTCCGACAGAAAGGCACCGACCTCGGCGGCGAACCGCTCCGGAGCGTCGTGGTGCACGACGTGACCGGCCGGCAGCTCGACGAGGCGGGCCCGCCGGCCCCGGCGGGCGACCATGTCCCGGGCGTGATCGGCCGTCAACTCGTCGCTCTGCGTGCCATGGACCAGCAGGGTGGGGCAGGACACCGCCGTCCAGTCGTCCCAGTGATCGCCGTTGAGCGCCTTCTGGGAGGCGACGGTGTCGTCGATTCCGAAGGAGAAGCCCCAGCCCCGGTCGCTCTGCCTGAACGAGCATTCCAGATAGGGCGCCGCCGTGCCGAGGGCGGAGACCAGCGCCTCGCGGGACGGTGCGGTGGGGGGAAGGCGCGTGGTGAACGACCAGTCGCAGTGGACTGCCGCGCCTATGTCCTCCACGATCAGCGCGCTGACCCCGTGCGGGTGCCGGGCGGCGAACTGGTAGGCGTTCACCCCGCCCAGCGAGTGCCCGAGCACCGGTACCGGCCCGACCCCCAGGTGCCGGTGGAGGGCGACGACATCGGATACGTAGCCGTCCCTCCCGTAAGCGGGGGCACGATCGGATTCTCCGTGTCCGCGCTGGTCGAGCGCGATCACCCGCCACCGCGGCGCCAGCGCCCCCGCGAGGGGGGCGAACGCCGATGCCTCGTTGTAGTGCCCGTGCAGGGCCAGGAGCGGCCTCCCCGGACCGCCGGAGTCCAGGTACGACAGCTTCCGCCCACCCGCCATGAAGAACTCGCGCATGACGTGATCATAGGAGTCGGCACCGACAGGCCCCCGCTCGGCGCGGACCCCTCGCCCGCACCTGCCCGGCCCGGTGTCAGATCGGGTCCGGGGTGTCCACGGCCGGGGAGCGGGGGCCGTCCAGGGTGGCGGGGAGTTCGGCCCTGCGGCGGATGCCCAGTTTTCGGTAGCTGCTCGTCAGGTGCGTCTCCACGGTGCGGCGGGCCAGGTGCAGCAGGTCGGCGATCTCGGTGTTCGTCCGCCCCGCCGCGGCCAGTTCCGCGATGCGGCGCTCGCTGGCGGTCAGGGCCCCCGAGCCGGTCCGCACCGCGGCCGGGACCCGGGCGCCGCCCTCGCGCAGGGCCTGCTCGGTCAGGGCGAGCAGCCGCAGGCCGCCCTTGCGTTCGGCCAGGTCCGCCGCCTCGCGCAGCCGCCCACGGGCGCGTGCGCGTGCGCCGGCGGTGAGGAGCTGGCGGCCGTGGGCGAGGAGGGCCTCGACGAGTTCCATGCCGGCGTCGGCGGGCGCGTCCCTGAGGGTGTCGACCGCCTCCTCGGAGAGGTGCAGTCCGCGGCGGCCTCCGGTGGCGGTACCGAGGACGCGCAGGGCGCGTCCCACCGTGCGCGGGGTGTTCCACACCCGGGCCAGCCGCAGTTCCTCGGTGGCCAGGGCGAGGGCCTCCTGGCCGCCGCCGAGCGCGAGGCGACACTGGGCGACCGCCGTCCGCCAGGGGGTGACGACCGGGCTGAGCACCTCTCGGGCCGTCTGACGGCGGCCGCACTCCAGGAAGTCGTGGAGCGCGCCCGCCGGGTCTCCGGCGGCGAGGCGCTGCACTCCCCGCGCGTAGAGGAAGCGGTTCAGCTGCCACGATTCCGGGGCCCGGCTCAGGTCGAAGGCGTCGGCGAGCCGTCCGGCCTCCTCGGAGCGCCCCGTGTGGACCAGTGCCATCAGCACGTGGGCGTCCCGGTTGGAGGGTCCGTTCTGGGCGCGCGCCGCGACGGCCGCTCCGTCGCCGCGCACGGCGATGAGCCGGGCGACGTCGCCGCGGGCCGCGGCGATGTCGGCCCGGGTGTTGAGCAGCGCGTCCTCCATGGGGTGGAGCAGGGCGGGGTGCCGGCAGCCGGCCAGACCGCGGTCCACGAGCCGCTCGCCCTCGTCGAGTTCGTCGGCCCACTCGGCGACCGCCGCCGCCGTTCCCAGCAGGAACGGCTCGGCCAGCGGGTCGGAGGGCTTGGCGAGCAGGGCCCGTACGCGGGTCATGGCCTCCTCGGCGGAGATCAGGCCGGCCGTGGCCTCGTACCGCACCAGCAGGGCCCGGCTGGCGGTGCCGACGAGTTCCGGCGCGTGCCGGCCGCTCTCGGAGAGCCTGCGGTAGGTCTCCTGACGGGTGGCGAGGTCGGCGTCGGACAGCAGTGCGGTGGCGGTCCGCACGGTGCGGGTGAGTCCCGGATGTCCGTCCAGGCTGCCCTCCGTGCGCCGCAGTACCTCCAGCGCGGTGGTGACCTCGCCACGGCCGACCAGGGCGGTGCCGAGGGCGACGGCCGCCCGCACCCGGTCGCGGGGCGCGGCGTGCAGGTGCTGGGCCTCCGCCAGCCGTGCGATCCCCACCGCGCCGCCGGCCGAGGCGTACTCCAGCGAGCCCAGCTCGGTCAGCAGTTGCTGGCGTCGTTCGTCGGAGAGCGGTTCGTCCAGGGCGCGGCGCAGATAGCGGGCGGCGGCCCCGGGGCGGGCGTCGTGCACCGCGACCGTCGCGGCGTCGCGCAGCACGCGCAGTGCCCAGGGCAGGCCGCCGCCCGGCGCGCGCAGCAGATGGGCGGCGACCGCCTCGACGCGTTCGCCGCGCCGCAGCATCGCCTCCGCGGCCACCCGGTGCGCCGCCTCGCGTCGGGCGGTCGGCCAGCCGGTCAGCACGGCGTCCCGCAGCAGCCGGTGGGCGAAGCGGGGCCGCCCGGCGGAGTCCGGGTGCAGGAGTCCGATGCGGGTCATCGCGGTGAGCCAGCCCGTGACCCGTGCGGGATCCGCGCCGGCCGCCTCGGCCAGCGTCCTGGCCACGTCCGGACCCACCGGGTCGGCCGTGCCGCCCCCGGTCCGCGGTCGCGGTGCCTCCCGGGTGTTCTGCGCCTCGGCCGTCTCCGGCGACCCTTCCACCTCTTTCGCCTCTTCTGCCTCTTGCATCTCTTCCGTCTCCTGCGGCCAGGCCTCCTCCAGTGCCGCGAGGCACCGGGCCACCTCGGCCGTCGCCGTACCCGCGCTGTTCAGCCACCACGAGACCGCCGCCGGATAGCTCCCGGGGTACAGCCCGGCGCAGGTGTCCGGCAGCGGTGGGGCCGCGTCCGCCGCGGGGCCGGCCGGCCGCGGGCCGCCGAGGTCGTCGAGCAGGGCGTGCAGGAGCATCGGGTTGCCCGTCCCCGCCCGTACGCACTCCGCCGTCCAGTCGGGTCCGGCCGCCGGGAACGCGGCGCGGATCAGCTCCGCGGCGGCCGTGTCACCGAGCGGGGCGATCGTGTGGGTGCGGACGACGGAGGGGGGCAGGGAATGGGCGAGCCCCGCGCCCCGAGGGTCGATGTCGTACTGGCTGCGTTCGCTCGCCACGAGCAGCACCGGTAATCGGTCGATGCGGCGCACCGCCTCCCGCAGCCAGCGGCGTGACGGGACGTCGGCCAGGTGGACGTCGTCGACCGCCAACAGGAGCGGGTCCTCGGCCGCGTACGCGCACAGCAGCCGCCACAGCCGGGCGGCGCTCCCCCGGTCATCCGCGTCGGGTGCGAGGTCGGTGAAGTCCTGTACGGGTCCCAGGAGTTGAAGCACCGTGGCGAACGGCATGCCGGTGTCCTCCGGCGAGCACCGCGTACGCAGCACCCGCAGGCCGCGCCCCGCGGCGTCCCGTACGGCGTTCTCCAGCACGGAGGTCCGGCCGGTGCCGGTGGCCCCCCGGAGCAGCACCAGGCCGCCGGATCCGCAGCGGGCCCGCTCCGTCTCGGCCGCGAGCAGCTCCCGGGCGCCGTCGCGTTCGCGGAGCGGTCCTGTCATCGGTGCCTCCCGTGGTGAATGGTGTGCTTCCCGCCGATGGAGACGCCGGAATCCGTATCGCGGTCCTGCGAAGTGGCGTACCTCACTACCCGTCCCCGGGCCCCTGCCCCGATGCCGACGGGACCCGTCGTGACCTGCGCGGACGCGCGCGGAAACGGCCCGCCTCGTGGTGGTCGCCGGCACGGTCTCGTGGCGCGGCTCGTGGTGCTCCACGATTGCGGTCCCGGCGGTGCCCGCAGAAGGGTTGAGGGTGCTCATCCGCTACCGGACCGCGTTGCGCGGCGGCCGCTGAACAGGGGAAACGCTTGCTCAACTCACCCCCGACCATGACCACCTCCGCTCCGGGCACGGGCCCGAACGCCGGATCCGCGGGCCGGCGCGTCCCCGTGGCGGTGTCCGCCGCGGACCCGATCAGCCGTGAGGGCACGGTCGGCCAGTTGCGCAGACACCCGGAAATCGAGCTGCGCGAGGAGTCCGGTCCGGGCACGGTGGCCCTGCTCGTGGAGGACGCGCTCGACGAGGCGGCTCTGACCCGGCTGCGCCGGATCGTGCGCAGCGAGGGGGCGCGCGCCGTGCTCGTGGTGTCCTCGATGCGGGAGAACGAGCTGCTGGACGTGGTGGAGTGCGGTGTCGCCGCGATCGTCTGGCGTCACGAGGCCACCGCAGAGCGGCTGGTGCAGGCGGTACTGGCGGCGTCCCGCGGTGACGGCGATCTGCCCGCCGATCTGCTGGGCCGGCTCATCCAGCAGGTGGGCACACTGCACCGGGGCGCGGTGGGCCGGACCGGCCCGCCGGCCCTCGGACTCACCCCGCGTGAGGTGGACGTCCTGCGTCTGGTCTCCGAGGGCCTCGACACCGGTGAGATCGCGGGCAAGCTCTCCTACTCCGAACGGACCGTCAAGAACGTCATGCACGGGCTCACCACGCGGCTCCACCTGCGCAATCGCGCGCACGCCGTGGCTTTTGCCCTTCGGGAAGGCTACATCTGACCGTCCGGGCAGCCCGAGGCGGCCCGACGTGTCCGCGGGGGCAGGGCGGACTGCCCGGCGGCCGGCCCCCGTGCCCCTGCGGCCCGGCGGGCGCCCGGGGGACGATCGGCGGCGGACGACGTGCCGGGCGGAATCGGCCGTGCGGGCAGAGCGGGAGCGCAGGCGTGATCCACGAGGTGGACGAGGTACTCAAGGGCCTGCTGAGTGGCGGGGCGTTGACGGGTTCGGGGATCGAGGTGTCCTTCGAGGCACCGACCCGTGACTGGGCGGCCCGGCGCAACGCCCCCGTGGTCAACACGTATCTGTACGACATCCGGGAGGACGTGGCCCGGCGTCAGCGCGGCCACGCGGCGGTGCGGGACGAACGCGACGTGATCGTTCGGCGGAGTCGGCCACCGCGCTGGTTCCGGCTGTCGTACCTGGTGACGGCGTGGACGAAGACCCCGCAGGACGAGCACCGGCTGCTGTCCGCCGTACTCGCGACGCTGCTGCCCCGTGAGGTGCTGCCGGCGGACGAACTGCCGGTTTCCCTGCGCGCGCTGGGTCTCTCGGTGCCGCTGACGGTGGCCGGCAGTCAGACGGAGTCGCGGTCGCTCGCCGAGATCTGGTCCGCGCTGGGCGGCGAGCTGAAGCCGTCCCTCGACCTGGTGGTGACCGCACCCTTCCCGGCCTTCCCGGAGTACGACGCCGGGCCACCGGTCACCGAGGGCGCGACGGTCCGGGTGGGCGGTGTGGACGGCGACCCGGCGGCGTCCGGGGGCCGTTCGCACCGTCCCCACCAGGTGGCGGCCGCCCGGGCGGCACGGGCCGCCCGCAAGAACGCCGCCTCCCGCCCGGAGACGCAGGCGGCCTCCGACGGCCCGGAGGAGCGGTGAGCGCCCCGTACGCCGTCCCGGCAGCTGGTCCGCGGACGGCCGGCGCCGGGGAGCCTCCCGGTGCCGTCGACGGCCCCGCCCGCGCGTTGCTCGCCCGCCTCGACGGGCTGCGCGGGCGGGTGTCGGCGCTGGTCGAACGGCGGGCCGCCGGCGATCCCACGGCCGACGACCCCCTGCGCGGCCTCTACCTTTCCGAGGAGGCGGTGGGCCATCTCCTGGACACGTGGCCCGCGTTGACGGGCGACGGGACGGGATCCCGGCCCACCGGCACCGGTCGGGCCGTCGACGAGGAGCTCGCGCCCGGCCCCGACGACCGGCTGGGCCGGCTGGCCGGACGTGCGGGTCTGACGGCGCTCGACGTCGCCGTCCTGCTGGTCGCCCTCGCTCCCGACGTCGACCGGACCTTCGAACCGCTCTACGGCTACCTCAACGACGACGTGAGCAGGCGCCGGGCCACCGTCGGCCTCGCCCTCGACCTGTGCGGAGTGCCCGCGCAGTCCGCCGCGGCCCGGGCCCGGCTGCACGTCCGCGCGCCCCTCGCCGCCCTCGGCCTGCTGGAGGTCGACGAGCCCGAACGTCCCTTCCTGACGCGTTCGCTGCGCGTGCCCGACCGGCTGGTCGGGCACCTCCTCGGCGACGACACCCCGGACGCCGCGCTGCTCGCGCTGCTGCGCCCGATGCCGGAACCACTGCCGTCCGACGCGGCGGGCGAGCGGTTCACCCACCGGCTCGCGGCCCTGGTGGCGTCCGGCCCCGCCACCGTGTACCTGCGGGAACAGCGCGAGGGCGACGGCCTGGCCGTGTACGCCGGTGCCCTGCGCGCCGCGGGCCTGGACGGGATGTGCTGCGACCCGCGCGAGGAGGACGTCGCCGGGTTGCTGCGCGAGGCCCGCCTCAGCGGCCGGGCCGTCGTCGTGCCGGTCCTGCCCGAGAAGCCCGGCCCACTGCTGCGGGCGCTCGCCGCCGCGCCGGACGTGACCGTGCTGCTGGCCGATCCCCGGCCGTACGACCCGTACTGGTGCCCCGAGGACCCGCTGGTCCTGGACGCGCCGGGCCGCCGGGACGGCGGGACGGCCGCCTGGCGGGCCGTGCTGGGCGCGGACGCCGACGGCTTCGACCTGGCCGCGACGGTCGCCCCGTACCGCCTGGGCGCGGACCGCGTACGGCGG
>NZ_JBGWAB010000103.1:0-30951 GCF_041862025.1 Streptomyces sp. AB3(2024) | reverse complement strand
GACCACCCCACCCGCTGCCCTCGTGCCCCTCCAGGCTCGGGTCCTCGCCCAGAGCAGCGATCCCGAAAGCAAGATCGAGACAACGTGTTAATGATCTGCAAGCCCTTAGGCACCAGCGGCGTCCGGCTTGTGAGCACCGGCAAGTCGATCATCGTTGGCCTCTACGGTGAGGGCCAGCGGGCCGGAGATGCCACCTCGGCGGTGGAAAAGGTGGCGGACAGCTTGATCGAGAACAACTGCTAGACGGGCAGGGCAGAAGCACCGGTACGTCGCCGAACGCGACCCCGCTGCACGCCGCCGACGGAGATCCGACCGAATCAGGGCTTCAAGATCATCCCGTTGGGGCGCATATCTCGGGCGCATCCCTCCTTGACTCGCGTCGGCCACGCACGGGCAGTGGCACTGGCGCATCCTGGCGGACCTCGTCGACGTCGGCGGCCAACTGCCCGACTTCCCCGTCCATAGGTGAACAGTTTCAGGTCGCTATGCCCATTCCAAGCCAATTACCCGCACTGGGACAGCCTGGTGCCTCTGGGACATGCAACGCTCTGACCAGGTAAGCAGCACGTTGACCAACGAGGGGCATCGGCATGGCAGACGAACAAGGCGGCATCCAGGTATCGGAATCGGTCACCATCCCGGCCGCCGAGGTCAAGCCCGATGACCTCGGAACGCTCAGCCTCCGGTACGTAGAGGGTGTCGCTCAGCTCGTCCTCAGCGGCGGGAGCGTCATGCCGGCGGGGCTGACGGTCGTGGACGGATCGGGAAACGCTGTCGCGGTGTATGCGGCAAGCACAGCCCCAGCGGGCGTGACGGTCGGGGCCCGCGCCGGGGCGAATATCGCGGGCTTCCTGAAGGTGGCCGACAACGTCATCGAGCAGGGGTGCGACTAACCCCCTATCCACACTGCGCCCTACCGCCTTCCGCAAGGTCGGCCGCGTCATCCGCACCGTCCACCTCCTGCACTACTCCCGACGACTGCGTCGCCGGAAAGCCTGGCCCCGCCTGCAAGAGGCAGGGGGGGCAGGGCGCGTCGGCTCAGGCCGTCGTTTGGGCGGGGGCTGTTGCCGCTTCAGCCTGCGGGGTGCGCGGGCCGGGCACCGTCGCCCGGAGGGACAGGTCCAGATCCAGGCGGCTGTTCACGTCCAGCTCGAACCGGCCGTACGGATTCACGTGCGTCCAGAACAGCGGCGACAGCGCCCGCCGGTCCGCGTCGGTCAGCTTGTCCGCCCACGTCGGGTCGGCCAGGACTTCCTGCATCAGCAGCGTGTTGACGTGCACCAATGCTGATTGGACCAGGTGCAGCGCGAGCATGCTGACCTCCTGGGACTCTTTGTCGGCCCCGGCCAGGTCGCCGTCCTTGCCGTAGAAGAGGTCCTTGTTCGCGGAGTTCCAGTTCTCCACGACCTGGAGCCCTTCGTGGATCTCCTGGCGCATTTCGACGTCGGCGAGGTAGTCGCACACGAACGCCGTGCGCACCGCCCGTCCGAGTTCCTCGATCGCCTGGTACGTGGGGTGCTTGGGGCCGCCCCGGGTGAAGCGGCGCAGGACCTGCTCGGCCTCGGCGGTGCCCAGGCGCAGGGCGGTGGTGTACTTCACGATCTGGTCGTACTGCTGGGAGACCAGCTCCCAGTTGATCGTCTTGGTGGACAGCACCGGCGCGAGGTGGGGCCACGTCTCGTCCTGACCGGCCGCCGGCCGGTACAGCTTCGCGGAGCCGATGTTCTTCAACCGGGGCATCAGCTTGAAGTCGAGCATGTGGGCGAAGGCGAAGCCGACGATGGACGCGCCGTGGGTGTCGGTGTACTGCCGGTCCACCTCCATGTCGGTGCAGTGCCGCAGCACGCCCTCGATCATCGAGGCGACCTCGGAGGCCGAACAGCTCTTGAGCTGGGAGTAGATGCACACCGACTTCCGCTCGACGTGCCAGTAGATCATCACGCCGGGGCCGCGGTAGCGCTGGTGCCACTCGGTCATCAGGTTCGAGGACCAGGCGCCGAACTTGCGGCTGTGGGAGGCGCACGCGGTACCGGTGCCCCACCACATCTCGTCCCGGACGGCGAAGGTGGCGTTCACCAGCTTGCGCAGAGCCGCACGCATGTTGGCGCGGTTGACGAACAGGTGCCGCACCCGGCGCAGGGTCGCTTCGGACTCGCCGTGCTTGCCGGTCACTGCGACCCGCTTGATGCCCATGTTCGTGCCCAGCCCGAACAGCACCAGCAGCAGGCGGCGCCGCAGCACGTCCTTGGACAGGTTCTCTCTGGTGGCCACCGAGGTGAACTCGGCGATGAAGCAGGTGTCGAACTCGGCGTACTTCAGGATGTCCAGCAGGTCGATAGTGCCCCAGCGCCGCTCGATCTCTCCCTTGACGGCGACCAGGGACTCCGGCTCCTCCTGCTTCGCCCGGGGGAGACCCTGATCCACGGCTCGCCGTGCTTCTTGACGATCGCCACCCCGCCCGTCGTGCCCTCCGCCAACGCGCGGTCGAAGCGGTCCAGCGAGGTGCGGAGCTTGCCTTGCAGGGCGGCGATGAACTCCTTGGCGTCCTGCGGCTGGCCCAGCGCGGCGTAGTGCACGTCCCAGTTGTCCTCGAAGTCCGCGGGAAGGTCGTCCTCCGGGTTGCGCCACCGGTTCGCCCCCACCACCCAGATCTCCCGCCGGCGCACCGCGTCCCGCAGCGCGACCAGCACGCACAGCTCGTACGGGATGCGCTCGACCCGCCCCTTGTCGTCCACCACCGCCGCCCGCCACTGATCCGGCACCACCCCCGCCAACGGCACGCTCTCCGCCGCATCGAAGAACGCCCCCTCCTTCAACGGCTGCTCCAGATAGCGCTGAAGCAAATCGATCGCATCCATCACCGGCCGATAGGCGGTGTTGTTGCACTTCAGCTCCAGCGCGCCCAGCAGCGGCGAGAGCATCCGCCGCCAGTGCGCCGAGTACGACGAACGCAGCACCGTACGGACCCGCGCCTTGTAGCGGGCCTCGTTCGCCGCGGCCTCCGCCGCCAAGGCCTTCAGCGTCTTCTCCCCGCCGACCACCGGGTAGATCACCCGCCGTACTGTGCCGGACGGCTCGGACAACGCCGCCTCCGCGACCCGCAGCAGCATGCCCTCCTTGCCACGGATCTTCTTCAGCTCGGCGTTCAGCTCCTTGTCGACCTTCCGCTCCGCCCGCGTGTTGATCTTCAGTACGAGCTGGATGAACAGGTCCACCAGCGAGTCGGTGATCTCCGTCTGCCGCACATGGCACAACGCGGCCAGCAGCGTCAGCCTCCGGGCAGGCTTCATCCGCTCCAGGTTCGCCGGGTACTCCTTCGACGCCCGCGCCCGCCACGCCTCCGCCAGCAGGCTCTCCAGGCCAGGCGCCCCCGGGTCGGCCTTCAGCTCGGCGAAGTGCGACCGCCCGCCGCCCGCCACCGAGCCCTCACCGCCCGCTTCCCCGGCCACCTCGTCCTCGCTGCCGGCGACCAGGTCCTCCAGGCGCGAGCGGGTCGCGTGCGAGAGCCGCTCCACCCTGCTGCGGCAGAACTCGGCCTCGAAGTCCTTGACCGCCTTGCCCACCAGCCGCCCGACCTGCCCCGGGGCCGGCGGCTCGACGTGGTCATTACGACACCGGGCCACCACCGCCGCCGCCAGCCGATCACGCGACAACTCCACCGGACACAGCTCAGCAGCCAGCCACTCGGCCAGCCGCTCCTGATCCTCCTCGGTGTTCGCCCGAAACCCGTACGCGGCCCGGATCTCCTTGCGGTGCCGCTTGATCCGGTCGCCCTGCCAGTCGTAGTCCGCCCACGCCCCGGCGGGAACCTTCACCTGCTGGGCCACGTAGTCCACCGCCGCCGCGGGCACCTCTTTGGCGGACTCCGGAAACCGGGCCTCCACCTCGAAATACTTGAGCAACAACGCGAAGCCCAGCCGGGTCGCCCCGGACTTGTTCCGCAGCCTCTTCATGTCGTCTTCGAGCAGCGTCCAGACCTCGATCAGGTCTTCCGGCTCCCAGTCCTGCTGCATCCTGCCCGCCCCTTCCCCATCACTCGTTCAGCTCAACGAGACGGCCAGGGGCGGGAAACGAAGCAAAGGCGGTCACACAGCGCTACACGCCACCTGGCCGTAGCTATACGAGAACAGGGCCGAGAACATGGCAACCCTGCGCAACCTGGCGATCAACACCGTCCGCACAGCCGGGCACCAAAACGTCGCCGCCGGCCTCCGACACGCCTCCTACGAACCGTTCACCCGCCCACTTGACCTCCTGGGCATCGCCTGACCAGCCCACTCACAAGATCATCAGACTTTGCAATGCCCCTGATACGTCGGGGCCGGCCGGGCCAGGCGCTCAGCCGGGGAGGGTAAGGCGAAAGTCGGTGTGTCCCGGGCTACTGGTGACGGTTGCGGTTCCGCCATGGGCGGTGATGACGGCGTGGACGATGGCGAGACCGAGACCGGTGCTTCCCGTGCTGCGAGAGCGCGCGTGGTCGGCACGGACGAAGCGTCCGAAGACTTCGGACTGGAGGCCTTCGGGGATGCCTGGTCCGTTGTCGCTCACGCTGACGGATACGCCGGTCCGACCGGTGGCGAGGGTGATGGTCACTTCGGTGCCGGGTGGGGTGTGGGTGCGGGCGTTGGCGAGGAGGTTGGCGACGGCCTGCTGGAGGCGGTGGGCGTCGCCGGTGACGGTGACGGGTTCTTCGGGGAGGTCGAGGAGCCAGCGGTGGTCAGGGCCCGCAGCGCGTGCGTCGTCCGTCGCGTTCAGGATCAACAAGGTCAGGTCGACCGGCTCGTGTTCGAGGGGGCGGCCGGCGTCGAGGCGGGCGAGGAGGAGCAGGTCGTCGACGAGGCGGGTCATGCGCTGGGACTCGCCGTCGATGCGTTCCAGGGCGTGGCGGACGTCGGCGGGTACGGGGCCACGGTGACGCAGGGCGAGTTCGGCGTGGCCGCGGATGTTCGCGACGGGAGTGCGCAGTTCGTGACTGGCGTCGGCGGCGAAGTGTCGGAGCCGTTCCTCGCTTGCGTGGCGGCGTACGAGGGCGTCCTCGACGTGGCCGAGCATGTGATTGAGGGCGGTGCCGACCTGGCCGACCTCGGTGTCGGCGTCGGTATCGGGGAGCGGACCGGGCATCGCGACCTCGCCGCTGGCCAGGGGCAGCCCGGCGACTTCCGCGGCCCGGGCGGTGACCTGCCGGAGGGGGCGCAGGGAGATCCGTACCCACAGGGCTCCGGCCGTGCCGGTGGCCACCAGGGCAGCGCCGAACAGGACGGCTTCGACCGATTCGAGGCGGTGGAGGGTCTCCTCCACCGGGTGCAGCGGCAGGCCGGTGATCAGGATGTCCTGGTCGTCACCCTCGACGGCCGTGACACGGTACTTGCCCAGAGCGGAGAGACGGATGCTGTGTCCGTGTCCGTCGGCAGGGACCCCGGCCAGGGCGCGCCGGTCCCCGGCGGTCAGCGGGAGGGCGCGATCGTTGGCTTGATCGACGACAGCTGCCTGGGTGACCGCTCCGTTCAGGAGGCGGGCGCCGAAGGTTGCCTCGGCCTGGCCGCGGGTGTCTGGGCGGTTGTCGGCGTCGGGCTTGGCCTCGTGTTCCAGGCTGGCGGCGAAACGGCCTCCGGAGGCGGCGAGCTGTTCATCCAGACGGTTCATGAGGAAGCCGCGCAGGGCGAGGGCGGTGGTGATGCCGACGGCGAGGCAGGCGAGGGCGAGGAGGGTCACGAGCCCGGCGGTGAGCTGGCCGCGCAGGGTGCGGGGGACCGGGGGCCTCACGGCGTGTCCGGCTTGAGGACGTAGCCGACGCCGCGCACGGTGTGGATCATGGGGGTGCGTCCGGCGTCGATCTTCTTGCGCAGGTAGCTGATGTAGAGCTCGACGACGTGGGCGCGACCGCCGAAGTCGTAAGCCCAGACCCGGTCGAGGATCTGGGCCTTGGACAGGACCCGGCGGGGGTTGCGCATGAGGAAGCGCAGGAGTTCGAACTCGGTCCGGGACAGGTCGACGGTGACGCCGCCGCGTCTGACCTCCCGGGCCTCCTCGTCCATGGCGAGGTCCCCGACGGTGAGCACGTTCGTGCCCGGCTCGGCGGTCATGCCGGCGCGCCGGAGCAGGCCGCGCAGCCGGGCCAGGACTTCTTCCAGGCTGTAGGGCTTGGTGACGTAGTCGTCACCGCCCGCGGTGATGCCGGCGATCCGGTCCTCGACGGCGTCGCGGGCGGTCAGGAACAGGATGCAGACGCGGGGCTCCTGACGCCGCAGGCTGCGCAGGACCTGCAGGCCTTCGAGGTCGGGCAGCATCCGATCCAGGACCACCGCGTCGGGCCGGAAGGTGCGGGCTGTCGCGAGCGCGGTCGCGCCGTCGGCGGCGGTGCGCACCTGCCAGCCCTCGCTGGTCATGACTCCGGCCAGTACGTCGGTGACGTCGGGTTCGTCGTCGACGACGAGGATCCGCACGGGCTCTCCGTCGGGGCGGTGCAGGAGCGGGGCGCTGTAAGGCTCGTTCATGGTTCCTCCAGCATCCCCCGGCCCGGGCCGGGGCAGGGTGCGCCGAGTCTTTGAGTTTCCTCTGAATCCGTGCTGAGCGGGTCGGTGGGGTCGTTTCAGAAGGTACTCAAAGGTTGGGCTGTCAGGCTGGCCGCCGATCGTCGGCGCGAGTGCCCACCCGGAGGAACCCATGACCACCGCGTTCACCGGCACCCGTGCGAGCCGCAGGTCCCGCCACGGGCGCCCGTACCACAACGCCGTGCCCTTCCTGGCTCAGCTGGCCATCTGGGCGGGCGGCGCCGGTGTGCTCGTCCTGTGGTGGATCGACACGACCTCGGTCGTCGGCCCCGCGGGCTGGCTCACGGGGGCGGGACGCATCACCGGACTCCTGGCGGGCTACGCCTGCGCGGTCCTGCTGGCCCTCATGGCCCGCGTGCCGCTCCTGGACCACACCGTCGGCACCGACCGGCTCGCCCGCTGGCACGCCTGGGGCGGCCGCTGCACCGTGTCCCTGGCCCTCGCCCACACCCTGCTGATCATCTGGGGATATTCCCTGACCTCGCACGCGAACGTGGTGGGCCAGACCGCCACGCTCGTCCTGCACTACCCCGACCTCCTGAAGGGCACGGCCGGGTTCCTGCTGTTCCTGGCCACCGGAGTCCTCTCGGCCCGCGCGGCCCGCCGCAGGCTGAGTTACGAGACCTGGCACTACCTCCACTTCGCCACCTACCTGGCGGTCTTCCTCACCTTCGGCCACCAGCTCTCCAACGGGGCGGACTTCGTCGGGAACCGCGCCGCGCAGGCGGCCTGGTACGCGCTGTTCCTCGGCGTCGCCGCACTGCTCGCCTGGTACCGGTTCGCCGTTCCCCTGCGGCGCGGACTGCGCCACCGCCTGCGCGTCACAGCGATCCACCCCGAGACACCGGGCGTGGTCTCCGTCCACCTCACGGGGGAGCACCTGGACGAGCTGGGAGGACTGCCGGGCCAGTTCCTGCGGTGGCGCTTCCTGACCCCCGGACTGCGGTGGAGCGCCAATCCCTACTCCCTCTCCGCCCCCGCGCACCCGAACCACCTGCGCATCACGGTCAGGGCCGCCGGCGGCCACAGCGCCGCGCTCGCCCGCCTGGCACCCGGTACCCGGGTGTGGGCGGAGGGACCGTACGGCGGCTTCACCGCGCACCGCCGCACCGCCCCCAAGGTCCTGCTCCTGGCGGGCGGCGTGGGCATCACCCCCCTGCGCACGCTCTTCGAGACACTGCCGGGCCAGGTCACCCTCGTCTACCGGGCCCGCCGCCCGGAAGACCTCGCCCTGCGCGGTGAACTCGACGCGATAGCCGCCCACCGCCGAACCACCGTGCACTACGTCGTCGACGAACCGACCGCATACTCCTCGCCCCTCACCGCCCAGGGCCTGACCACCCTGGTGCCGGACCTGGCCGCGCACGACGTCTATCTCTGCGGCCCGCCCGGCATGACACAGGCCGCGATACAGGCCCTGCGCGAAGCAGGCGTCCCGGCCCGACGCATCCACCACGAGTCGTTCGCATTCTGAGGAGAACCACCATGCGCCGAGCCGTCCTCGCCACCACCGGAATCAGCACCGTCGTCGTCTCGCTGCTCGCCCTCAAGCCCCATCAGCCTCCGGCCCTCGTCGGCGTGCCATCCCGTTCCCCCACCGCCTCCTCGTCACCACGCACCCCCGGGACCTCCGACCCCGGCACGTCCACAGGAACGGGCACATTCACCGGGGATCCCGTCGACACCCGCTACGGAACCGTGCAGGTCGCCGCCAACCTCAGCCAGGGGAAGATCACCTCGATCACCGTCCTCCAAGCCCCCGATCGACGCGGCCGCGACCGGCAGATCTCCTCCTATGCGCTGCCCCGCCTCACCCAGGAAGCGATCGGAGCCCAAAGCGCGCACATCGACGCCGTCTCCGGAGCCAGCTACACCAGCCAGGGCTACATCGAATCCCTGCAGAACGCCCTGGACCAGGCCCATGCCTGACACCGCACGCGGCCTACGCCACGTCGAACACGTCATGGGCACCGTCTTCTCCTTCGACATACGTGACCAACCGACCCCCGCCATCCACCGCGCCCTCACCGAAGCAGTGCGGCAACTCCACGAGATCGACGCCGTGTTCTCCACGTACCGGCCCGACAGCCACATCAGCCGCCTCGACCGCGGCGAGATCCACCTCGCCGACTGCCCACCGGAGGTCCATGAAGTCATGTCCCTCTGCGCCCAGGCCGCCCACGTCACCGACGGCTGGTTCAGCGTCATCCCCGCGGGGGCCCTCGACCCCTCGGGACTCGTCAAGGGCTGGGCCACCGAAGCCGCATCGCGTCTCCTCCACGAAGCCGGCGCGCACCACACCTGCGTCAACGGCGGCGGCGACCTCCAGATCCGCGGCCAGGCAGGCCCCGGCACCCCCTGGCGCATCGGCATCGCCCACCCGCTGCACCCCGGCAGACTGGCCACCGTCATCACCGCCGACGACGACTTGGCCGTCGCCACCTCGGGCACCGCCGAACGCGGTGCCCACATCCTCGACCCGCACACCGGCACCCCGGTCACCGCGTTCGCCTCCCTCACCCTGGTCGGACCCGCACTGACCCTGACCGACACGTACGCCACCGCCGCGTTCGCCCGAGGCGACGGCGCAAGGGACTGGGTGGAAACACTGGACGGCTACGAAGCCCTCGCGGTCCTGCCCGACGGCCAGGAATGGCGCACGCCGGGATTCCGCCGATACGGCTCATGAGACGGGCTCTGAAGCGGCATCCTTGAAGAGCTCATCCGGATGCTCAACAAACAAGGCGCGGCCTCGGCGATACCGTGCAGAACGTGGTGCTGGTCGAGCTCACGGCCGACCGACATGACGGCCTCCGGCAGGCCGTTCAGCCGGTCGCGAGTGCCCCGGACCTCGTCGAGCGGACTTGGCGCTCTCGGTCTGGACGCTATTGCTCCGTACGGCGGGGCCTGCCCGACTCGGTGTGCAGGTGCCGGACGTGGGCGTCGGGTCCGGGGAAGAACACGGTGGTGCGGCCGGTGTCGGACCAGCGCACGTCGTAGGGCGGAGTACCGTCCTCGTGGTGGAGGGCGATGACTTCACCGTCGCGGCCCGGTGTTCCGACGGTGGGGCCGCCCACGACGATCTGGTCGCCCACCTCGGCGTGCACGCCGGTTCCCGGTACGTACGTCTTCATGATCATGCCTTTCTGTGGAACGCGCCCCGGAGGATCCGGGCGGCGATGAACGCCCCGAGGCCGGCTGCGGCGGCGAGCCCCGTGCCGGACCAGCCCACGGGCTCGGTCTCCAGCAGGGACCGGAGTGCGGGCACGTACAGGGCGGCCGTCGCCAGGAGCGCGGAGACCACCACCGAGGCGGGGAGGAAGAGGTTCCGCCTGGTGAGCAGCCGGGCACGCAGGCCCAGGGCCACACCGAGCTGGGCCGCGAGCAGGGCCAGGAAGAGCACGCTCTGCCAGGGCAGGTTCGTGGCACGCGCGGCGACGCCGGCGGCCAGGCTCAGCGTCGTCACGACTGCGGCGAGCACGAGGAGGCGTTGCCACACGCCCGCGGCCAGAATGTGCTGTCCGGGCGGGCGTGGCGGGCGTCGCATGGCCTGCGGAGTGACGGGTTCGGCGCCCATGGCCACGCCTGTCAGCCCGTGGGTGAGGAGGTTGATCCACAGGATCTGTCCTGCCCTCAAGGGCAGGGCCAGGCCGAGCATGGGGCCTGTCAGCATCACCAGGATCTCGGCGGCCCCGCCCGCCATGGCGTAGACGAGGAAGCGCCGGATGTTGTCGTAGACGCGGCGGCCCTCCTCGACGGCCTTGACCACGGTGGACAGCTCGTCGTCGGTGAGCACGAGGTCTGCCGCCTGCCGGGCGACCTCGGTTCCGCGGGCGCCCATGGCCACACCGATGTCCGCCTGGTGGAGGGCGGGGCCGTCGTTCACGCCGTCCCCGGTCATGGCCGTCACGGCGCCCCGGGCGCGCCAGGCGTGGACGATGTCCAGCTTCTGCTGCGGGTCGGTGCGGGCGAAGACACGGACCCCGGTCAGGTCGGTGTCCGGGGCTGCGGCCAGTTCGGGCCCGGTGAGGACCTCGCCGGAGGATCCGTCCTCGACAAGGCCGGTGCGTACGGCGATGGCACGGGCTGTTGCCGGATGGTCGCCGGTGATCAGGACCGGGGTGATGCCTGCCGCACGGCACGCTGCCAGGGTCGCGGCGGCCGATGTCTTGGGAGGGTCGCTGATGGCGACGAGGCCCAGGAGGCTCAGACCGTGCTCGGCCTCGGGAGCCGGCCGGTCCCACACGAGCCGCTCGGCGCCTGCCACGGCCAGGACCCGAAAGCCCTGCGCGGCCAGGAGGGCGGCCTGGCGGCGGGCTCCGTCCAGCAGCTCCTGCGGTGCGGCGAGCACCGCGTCGGTCAGTACCGCCTCCGGCGCGCCCTTGAGGCATACCAGGACGTTTCCGTCCGGAAGGTGGTGCAGCGTGGTCATCCGCTTGCGGAGGCTGTCGAAGGGAACCTCCGCGAACCGGGGGCAGGCCCGGTGCAGGGCGGTCTGGTCCGGGCAGCCTGCTCTGGCGGCTGCCGCCAGGAGCGCGGCCTCCATCGGATCGCCCACGGCCGTCCATGTGTCCGAGCCCTTTCCGGGGGGTCGCAGGCCGGCGTCGTTGCACAGGGCCGCGGTCGTGAGCAGCACCTGAAGCGGCCGGAGCTGGTCTGCCGCCAGGGGCTTCCCCTCTCGGGTCAGGGCCCCCTGCGGCTCGTAGCCGCTGCCGGTCACGTCTGCGGTGCCGGATGGCGTCCACAGGTGCTGGACGGCCATGCGACCCTCGGTGAGGGTGCCCGTCTTGTCCGTGGCCAGGACGCTCACGGAGCCGAGGGTTTCCACGGCCGGCAGGCGGCGGACCAGGGCGTTGCGGGCCGCCATCCGGCGCGCTCCGAGCGCGAGGGCGAGGGTGACCACGGCGGGGAGGGACTCGGGCACCGCGGCAACGGCCAGGCTGATGGCGGTCACGGCCATCGTGCTCCACGGGAGGCCGCGTGCCAGGCCCAGGGCGAAGAACAGCACGCACAGGGTGATGGTGACGGCCGCCAGGATCCGGCCCAGTGAGGCAAGGCGGTGCTGGAGCGGGGTGAGGCCCCGGCCCGTGTCGAGGAGCGTCGCGATCCGGCCGAGTGCGCTCGCCGACCCGGTGGCGGTCGCGGTGGCGGCCCCTCGGCCACGAACGACGACGGTGCCGGCACTGACCGTGTCGTCCACAGTCTTGTCCACCGGCTCGGATTCGCCCGTGAGCATGGATTCGTCCACCAGGAGCGCGGATGCCTCGGTCAGGCAGGCGTCCGCGGCGACGATGTCCCCCTCCCCCAGCAGCAGGGTGTCGCCCGGCACCACGAGCCTGGCCGGCACCTCGTGCGGGGTGCCCTCGCGCAGGACCCTCGCGTGCGGGGCGGAGAGCGCGGAGAGCGCGGCGACGGCGCGGTCCGCCCGGACTTCCTGTGCCACTCCCACGGTGGTGTTGAAGACGACCACCAGTGCGATGACGACGGCGTCCGGGTGGTCCCCGATCGCCATGGTCAGCAGCATGGCTCCGAGGAGCACCATGATCAGCGGGTCGCGCAGCTGGGCCAGGACCCGTCGGTGCAGCGGCGTGGGCCGTGGGGGTGCCACTTCGTTGCTGCCGTACCGGGCCAGCCGGCGCTCGGCTTCGGCCTGGGTGAGGCCCGGTCCCACCGCGGAGTCGGCAGACCGCGTGGCAGCCGTACGGATGGTCATGGCGGCGTCATTCGGTCGGTACGGTGATCATGGGGCAGTGCGCGCGGTGCAGGAGGCCGTGGACGACGGACCCGAGGCGCAGTCCGGTGTATCCGCCGCGTCCCCGCCGGCCCATCACCACGGCCAGGGCGCATTCGGCCGCCCGCGCCAGTTCCTCGACCGGGTGGCCTGTCTTGACCTCGTGGGTGACGTGCACGTCGGGGTACTTGTCCGACAGGCCGGCGGTGGCTTCGGAAAGCAGTGCGCGCTGGGCCTTCAGGGCCGCTTCCTCGTCGTTCGGCATGAAAATCGGTGGTTGCCACACGCAGACGGCCCGGAGCGCCGCTCCGCGCAGGTCCGCCTCGTCGAAGGCGAACACCAGTGCGGCCGTGGCGGGCGAGCTGCCGTCGAGGCCGACGACCACGTAAGGAGGCTGCTGGCTGATGTGCTCCGCGTCGCCCACGACGACGACCGGGCAACCGGCCTGGGCGCTGACGGGGACCACGATGGAGCCGACGCTGAAGAACTCCGCGGTGCGGCTCAGGTGTCGCGAGCCCAGCACGACCAGGCGGGCCTTCTCGGCCGCCCTGCCCAGGGCGGGGGCGGGGAACCCGTGGAGCAGGTCGACGGTGACGTCCACCTCCGGCTGCCGGTCGTGCACCCAGTTGCGGGCCTGATCGAGTCGGTCGGCTCCCGCCCGTCGCAGGGCTGTGTGGCCGGGGGTGTCGTCGTGGCGGGTGTCGTGCCGGGTCGGCACCGCGAACACCAGGCGCAAGGGGAGCCGTCGGCGGTGCGCCTCGTCGGCTGCCCAGGCGAGGGGCAGGTGCCAGTCCCTGACAGGGTCGATCCCGACGACGACGTCGTGGCCCCGGCGGCCGGTCATGACCGGCTCCCGAAGTCGCTGCCCGTCCGGGGGATGAGGAGGACGGGGCAGTGCGCGTGGTGCAGGACGCTGTGCGTGGCCCTGCCCAGGTTGCGGGTGATCCCGAGGGCTCCGGGAGCCCGGCGGCCGCCTATGACGAGCAGGTCGGCGTGGCGGGAGGCCTCGACCAGGACGCCTGCCACGGAGATGCTCTTCTCGGCGTCGGCCCGCACCTCCAGGTCGGGGAACTCCTCGCGTACCGCGTCGGTGATGGAATGCAGGACCTGCGCGTGCGTGTCCGCGATCTCGTCGACATCGTCCAGCATGCTGACCGCCAGGCCGACGGACTGCAGGATGTTCCAGACGTGCAGGAGCCGGAGGGATCCCTTGCGTAGTTCCGCCTCGCACGCGGCGTACCGGGCATAGAGGAGGTCGTGCTCGTCACGGATGGCGGCGAGGACGGTTCCGGTCTCCTCGGCGCCGTCGGTGCCGCGGACGACGATCACGGGAGTCATCGCGGCGGCCGCGACGTCCAGGCCGACCGAGCCGAGCATGAGGGATTCAAATCCGCCGAGGCCGCGATTGCCCACCACGATGGTGCCGTGCAGGGCACCGGCGCGGTGCAGGCTGCTGACGGCATCGGCCCGGCTGAACTCCGTTCTGACCTGCAGACCGGGGTACTCGTCGGTCACGGCCTTCGCCGTTTCGTCCAGGAGTTCTCGGCCGTTGGCGCGAACCCGTTCGATGGTTTCCGCCGACACGTACAGGGCCCGGCCATCGGTGTCGGCCCCGTAGACAACGTGCAGGGGGCGGTCGCGGCGTACGGCCTCCGCTGCCGCCCACATGGCGGCCGTGCGCGCCGAGCCCGAACCGTCGACGCCGACGACCACTGAGCTGGTATCCGGGGTGCGGAAGGTACTTTCCACGGTTCCTCCCAACCGGGAAGCCGATGAGGGACACCACTCACGCTGGCACCCACGGCGCGCCCGGGAGAGGGCCGCCCGGGACCGCGATCGGGACCAAAGGTCCCCATCGTCGCTTGCGCCGCCGCTCCGCCCGGGGGCCATGGCCCGCCCGGCCCCCGGGACGGGACCGTTCGGCCCTCGCTCGCGGGCGGGCATCGGCGAAATGGTGGTGACACACCCGACCCGTACACAGGCCCCACGTGGCATGGCGGAGCAGGAGGGCCTCATGAAACACATCAAGGTGGGCGACCTGATGACCGGCAACGTCGTCTCCGTCACCCCGTACTCAGCCTTCAAGGACGTGGCGAAGCTCCTGACGCAATACGACATCTCCGGACTCCCGGTGCTGGACGAAGAGGACCGCGTCGTCGGTGTCGTCTCCCAGACCGACCTCTTGGCCCTCGCGCCTTCGGCCCCCCGTACGTCTGGGAAGGTCGGCCCGGCCGCCGGGGGGCCCACAGCGGGAAGCGTCATGTCCGCGCCCGCGGTCACCGTTCATGCCCAGGAGACGGCCGCTGATGCCGCCCGGCTGATGACCCGCCGCGGTATCGAGCGGCTTCCCGTCGTGGACGAAGAGGACAGGCTGGTGGGCATCGTGACCCGCAGGGACCTCCTGCGCCTGTTCGTCCGCCCCGACTCCGAGATACGCAGACGGGTCAACGACGAGGTCCTCGCGGGTGTGCTCGGCGTGCCGGCCGGTCAGGTCGAGGTCCACGTGGTGGACGGCATCGTCGCCATGGACGGCCGCGTCGAGCTCCAGAGCCAGCTGCCCGCGCTCGTCGGCCTCGTCGAGCAGCTCGACGGGGTCGTCGCAGTGGCATCGCGCGTCACGGCGCGGACCGAGGACGTACCGGCCACTCGGGCCGGCCGGCCCCGCCAGACCGCCCAGTGGTGACGCGGTCGTCCCGCACGAAGGAAGTACCACCCATGAACGATCACATCACCATCGGCGTCGACGGCTCTGCCGAGAGTCGGGCGGCCGCGCGCTGGGCCGCACAGGAAGCGGCCTTGCGGCTGGTGCCGCTGCGGCTCGTGCACGCCGTCGACTGGCCCCTGGACCCTGTGGTCCCGGGCCTGGGACGCGAGGACGTGGACCGCTGGGCCGACCAGGCGCTCACGGAGGCGACGCGGGACCTGCATCGGCGTCACCCCCGGCTGGAGATCACCACCCGTTGCCTGGCAGCACGGCCGGCGGCAGCCCTCGCTGCCGAGGCCGCCGATGCCGGACTGCTGGTCCTGGGATCGCGGGGCCTGGGCGGGCTGGTCGGGTTCATCGTCGGCTCGGTGGCGATGTCCACCCTGGTCGCCACCGATACGCCGGTCGTGCTGGTCCGGGTCGCCGACGACCCCGACGCACTGCGCATCGGTTCCGGCGCCGAGGTGATCGTTGGCGTCGACATCCACGAATCGTGCGACCGGGTGCTCGCCTTCGCCTTCGAAGAGGCCGCCCGGCGCCACTGCGCCCTTCGGGCGGTGCACGACTGGAAGATGCCGGCCGCCTACGCCTACGTCCCCTTCTTCGACCCGGACAACGAGCGGGACGTCGGCAGGAGCGTCACGCACATGGTCGAGGACATGTTGGTGCCCTGGCGGCACAAGTTCCCCGACGTGGACGTCAGTCACAGTGTGTTCATGGGATCCGCCGGCGACCATCTCGTCCGGGCCTCGCAAGGCGCCGGGCTCGTGGTCGTGGGCCGCCACGTGCGCCGTTCCCCGCTCGGCACCCACCTGGGCCCCGTCACCCACGCAGTCCTGCACCATGCGGCGGCCCCGGTGGCCGTCGTGGCCCATGGGTGAGGGAGGCGCGACGATGCAGGGGCCCCGACCCACCGCTGACGACGTCATGACCGGAGGGGGACCAGCGTCGTGAACGTGCAGGTGGACTTCGGCGTTTCCAGGCCCGAGGGACGGTCCATGAGACACCGCAGCGTCGGGGACCTGATGACGCCCACCGCCGTCACCGTGCGAGGTACAACCTCTTTCAAGGAGATCGCCCGGGTCCTGAAGGAGTTCGACATCACCGCCGTACCCGTCGTCGACGAACTGAAGCGTCCGGTCGGTGTCGTCTCGGAAGCCGACCTCCTCGACCGGCGGCCCGCCGGCGGTGCGGCGACTGCCGGGGAACTCATGACGAGTCCGGCGATCACCGCCCGCTCCGAGTGGAGCGTGGTCCGCGCCGCCCGCATCATGCGGCGCCACCGGGTCAAGCGGCTGCCCGTCGTCGACGCGGAGGGCGGTGTGATCGGGGTACTCAGCCGCAGCGACCTCATCCGGCTGTTCCTCCGCAGTGACCACGCGATCCAGGAAGAGATCATCGAGGATGTCCTCACCCGGACGCTTCGCATCTCCCCGTCGACGGTCACCGTCGCGGTCGAGGACGGTCTGGTGACGCTCAGTGGCGTGCGGCCACGCCCCGATGTGGTGCCGGTCGTCGTCCGGCTCTGTCAGAGCGTCGACGGGGTCGTCGCCGTGGACAACCGGCTGACTTGCGTCGAGCGGAGGAGGCTTGAGGGCCCGAGCGGGCCGTTCGGTCCCCGATTGGGCCGCTCGGGCCCTCCCGTCCGCGGAACCGGGCGACCGAAGCTGTAATCACCTGACCGTTACGTGCAGGAGGTACGCCATGTCGAACCGGATCACGGTTGGCCTCGACGGATCCAACACCGACGTCACCGCCGCCGACTGGGCCGCCGGCGAGGCCGAACTGCGAGGCGCCGCTGTGGAACTCGTCCACGCCGAGGACTGGCCGCAGTACGCGCCCATGGCGGTACCCCTCCCCGAATCACGGCGTCAATGGGCCGAAGGCCTGCTGGAACAGGCTCGGGACCGGCTGTCGCGGACCCATCCCCGGCTCGACATCCGCACCCGCCGGATCGAAGGACTCGCTGCCGGTGCCGCGCTCGCGTCCGCCGCAACGGACTCCGCCCTCCTCGTGCTCGGCTCACGCGGACTCGGCGCCGTCGCCGGATTCCTCGTCGGCTCCACCGGCGCGGACACCATCCCCCAGACGGAAACACCGGTCGTCCTCGTCCGCGCGGGCGACGTCCCGAACCGGCCGCCAGGGAGCACGGGCGCCGCTCCGGTGGTGCTCGGGGTGGACGTGCACAGCAACTGTGACCGGATGCTCGGCTTCGCCTGCGAGGAAGCGGACCGCAGGGGCTGCCCCCTCGTCGTCGTCCACGGCTGGTCCCTTCCGCCCGTGTATTCCTATGCGCCGACACTCGACCACGGCGTCGGGGCGGAGATCGACCGAGGACTCAAGGCCGCCCTTCGAGAACTGCTGAACCCTTGGGAGGAGAAGTACCCGCACCTCGCCGTCGAAGCACGCACCACCATCGGCCAGCCCGCCATCCAGATCCTGGAGGCCGCCTCCGAGGCGGCACTCGTCGTGGTCGGCAGGCGAATCCGCCGCGCCGCACTCGGCAGCCACATCGGCCCGATCACCCACGCGGTGATGCACCACGCCGCCTCACCGGTCGCCGTCGTCGCACACGACTGAGGCCCCCAGACAGGACCGGTCCCGTGAACGCATTGCGCCTGACTCCAGACACCGTCGCCGCTCTCGTCGGCGATGCCGTCATCGCCCCGTCGATGCACAACGCCCAGCCATGGAAATTCGTGTTCCGTCAGAACGCCCGCGTCATCGAGCTGCACGGTGATCCGGAACGTGCCATGACCCGAACCGATCCGAATCACCGTGCCCTTCACCTGGGTTGCGCCGCTGCCCTGTGCAACCTGCGCGTCTCGGCCGCCCGGCACGGCTTCCGGGCCCGTGTGCGGCTGCTGCCTGACGAATCCGCACCGTGGCTGCTGTCCACGGCAAGCTTCGAGGCACCCAACGGCAGCGAGGACCACGAGCTCAGGGCTCTGTACGACGCCCTCCGGCGCCGCCACACGAGCCGGTTCCCCTTCAGCGACGAGCCGGTGCCCGACGCGCTGATGGGCGGACTCAAGAGCGCTGCCCGCCTCGAAGGCTGCCGGCTGACCGTCCCGGGCGACTGGCACATCGAGACCGTGCTCGGGCTGGTACGGGACGCCGAGCACCGGGAGGACATCGACCCGCTCGTCCGGGCGGAGAGTTCGGCGTGGACGTCCCCGGCACCTGCATCGGCCGGCACACGCCGCGACGGCATCCCCGCCGATGCGTTCGGCCCGCGAAGCTCCGGAGGCCCCTCCCCCGTGCGGGACTTCGGCCGGGCCCACCCCTCGGCGGACCGCGGCTGGGCCGTGTTCGAGAGGCGGCCCCAGCTCGCCCTGCTCAGCACCCCGACGGACACGCGCACCGACTGGCTACGGGCAGGCCAGGCGCTGGAGCGGGTCCTCCTCCAGGCCACCGCCGACGGCCTCGCCACTTCCATGACCTCCCAGCCCCTCGAATGGCCGGAGCTGCGGTGGACGGTCCGCGACCCGCTCTCGGCCATAGGCCACGTCCAGATGGTCCTGCGCCTCGGCTACGGGCCGCCGGGACCCGCGACACCCCGTCGCCCGGTCACCGAGGTCCTGGAGTTCCGCACGTAGCCGCCGTACCGCACCGAAGCGGGACGCGGAGGCCCGGCCGCCGCTCACGGTGCGAGGTCGCGGCGCCGGAGCAGCAGATGGGCCAAGAGGAGGCCAATCGCCCCCGCACCGACCAGAATGCCGAGCTGGGCCCAGAGCACACCGCCTCGGGCGAGGGCGTCGCCCGGTGCGTAGTAGTGGAACGGACTCAGGAACCTCAGCGGCGCGGCGGGCGACCACGCGAGAGCGATGAAGTTGACCGCGAACCCCACCGCTCCGATCGCGATGGTCACCCCGACCACCTGAGCCCGCCGTCGCCCCGCCGCCGACACGGCCAGCGCCGGCCCGATCAGGCACAGGGCAAATCCCAGCCCCATGATTCCTGCGGCGAACACCCCGCCGATCGGTACCTCACCGTGGATGTCCGGTGACAGGGCCACTCCCGCCGCGACCGTGAGGGTGGCCGCCGCGTTCAGGGCGAGCGCCGCGAGCACCAGTGCGGCCGTCCGCTCCGCCAGCAGCCGGTTGCGGCTGACGGGACGCACCATCACCAGCTCCACCGTCCCCGACTCCACGTCCGCCGCCACGGCGGCCGCCGCCAGCGAACCGATGGCGGTGAGCTGCATGGCGATCCAGAACGGGTGGATGAGGCCGGCACCCAGAAGTCCGGGATAGCTGGCAATGGAGACGTCGCCGCCGGACCCGCTGAACGCCCGGTAGACCGAGGGCGTTGCCTTCCCACCGGATGAGAAGAGCTGCCCGGGAGAGATCGTGTTGGCGACCACCACGATCAGGGCCTCGAAAACGACCATCCCGACGATCAGGGCGACCAGCATCCTGCGCCGCCGGTACAAGGCGAGCCACAGCAACGGCCATCGTCGTCTCACGGCTGCTCTCCCGGATCGTTGTCGCGGTAGAGGTCCAGGAACGCCTCGTCCAGTCCCGCCTCCTCCACCGTCACGTCGGTCACCGGCAGACCGAGCAGCCCTCGCAACGCGCTCACCACCTCGCTCGGCGGCACGAGAAGTTCCACATGGTCCTGCTCCCAGTGCGGGTTCCATCGCTCGGCATCGCCCAGAGGCCGCGTTCCCAGACCGTCCGCGAAGGCCAGCCGGATCCGCCGGGCACGTGCCTCGCGCAGGCCGGCCACGCTCTCGACCGTCACCAGCCGTCCGTCCCGTACGATCGCGACCCGCCCGCAGGTCCGCTGGACCTCCGGCAGGATGTGACTCGACAGCAGAACGGTCCGTCCCGCTGCCGCGGCTTCCCGCAGCAAGGCGAAGAACGTCTCCTGGACCAGCGGGTCGAGCCCCTCGGTCGGCTCGTCGAGTACCACCAGCCGGGGATCGTGCTGCAGCGCCTGCACCAGGCCGAGCTTCTGCTTCATGCCCCGCGAATATCCCCCGACGGGGCGGGCGAGGACCACGGGCGTCAGCCCCAGACGTTCGCACAGCTCACCACGGCGCGGCACGGGAGCGCCTTGCAGAGCGGACAACAGGTCGAGCGTCTCCGCTCCGGAGAGTTCGGGGTAGAGGCGCAGTTCCCCCGGCAGATAGCCCAGTTGGGGTGCCACCCGGAGGTGATCGCCCACGGGGTCCAGGCCAAGCACCCTGACGCGTCCGCCACTCGGCCGCAGAAGTCCGGTGAGGCATCGGAGCGTGGTGGTCTTCCCCGCACCGTTCGGCCCGAGGAAACCGAACACCTCCCCGGACCGGACGGTCAGGGTCAGCCCGTCGACGCCCACCACCGGCCCGTACCGCTTGGTCAGGCCGGTCAGCTCGATCGCAGGCCGGTCACCCATACATCCAGTCTGGGCCCGCACCCCGGAACCCGCCTGACCACCCGGGAACGTCCGGGACGCCGCAGAGGGGCTCCGCCCGCTCCGGCCTCCGTCACCGGACGGCTGCACCGAGCATCCAGCCGCCGTAGGGCTTGAGGGAGTCTCGTTCGGGGGCGGCTCCGACGCCGACCATGTCCCGGTACGCGATGCGCTTGAGTTGTCCGGCCAGGTTCTCCAGCGCCCGGGCTGCGGCGAGTTCGTCGCCGATCTCGGGTACGTCCTTGTCGGTCGGGTTCAAGCGGGCAGTGCCGTGTCCGGTGAGCCGGCTGGTGCCGGTGTCGAGTTCCACACGGACCTTGGTGGTTCGGTCTTCCTCGAACAGGTAGATGCGGGTCTTCCATTCGGTCGTGTGCGACATGGTGTTCCTCCAGGCGTTCAGGAGCTGCGGCGGCGGGCCCAGCGGCGGAGCTCGTCCGTTCCCCAGACCAGCGGCGGGAAGGCGGCGATGAACAGGACGACGTCCGGCGGGAGGGCGGCGGTGCCGAAGAGGTTCTGGAGCGGTGGTGCGTAGACGAGCGCCGCGGTGAAGGCGAGCTCGAATGCGATGCCCGCGAGCAGCAGCGGGTTGGTGAAGAAGCCGATGTCGCGCAGGGCCGCGTGGTCGGTCCGGGCGGCGATGGCCGTGCCGACCTGGCAGGTGACGATGCCCGCGAAGGTCGCGGTGGTCGCGGTGGTCGCGGTCAGGTAAGCGTGGTGCAGTGGGGTTCCGGGGCCGGTGGGGTCGCCAGGCTGCCATCGTGCCCGCCACAGGACGTAGAAGAAGCCGGTCATGACCAGGACGGCGGAGACGGAGCCGAGCCAGCCCCAGCTGCGGACGAGCATGTCCCTGTTGATCACGCTTTGGGAACTGGGCCGGGGCGGCCTGGACATGACGCCCGGTTCGGCGCGTTCCCGCCCCAGGGCGAGTGCGGGAAGGGTCTCCGTCCCGAGGTCGATGGCGAGGATCTGCAGGACGGTCAGCGGGAGGGGGACGGTCCCGGCGGAGAGGGCGAAGACGACGAAGGGGACGACCTCGGGGGTGAGGTCGGCGAAGATGTAGACGATGAACTTGCGGACGTTGTCGTAGACGCGGCGGCCGGATTCGATCGCCGTGACGATGGTGGCGAAGTTGTCGTCGGTCAGGACCATGGTCGATGCCTCGCGGGCCACGTCGGTGCCCGAGCGCCCCATGGCCACTCCGATGTGCGCACGGTGCAGGGCGGGCGCATCGTTCACGCCGTCGCCGGTCATGGCGACGATCTGTCCGTGCGCGCGCAAGGCATCGGGCACCTTCAGCTTGGTCTCGGGAGACGAGCGAGCGAAGACGATCTCCGTGCCCTCCTGCCGGAGGATGTGGTCCAGCCGGTGGTCGTCGATCGCCTCGGACTCTGTGACCACCTGCAGGTTCGGCACTCCGATGCCGATGGCACGGGCCACGGCGGCGGCAGTGGCCCCGTTGTCGCCTGTGACGATGTGGACGGTCAGGCCCGCCTCATGGCAGCGGCGCACCGCAGCCGCGACCTCCGGGCGCGGCGGGTCGTACAGCCCTACCAAGCCCAGCAGGTGCAGGTCCCGTTCGACCTGCTGGCGTTGCGCGGGCGGTGCGGCGCCGTGTGGCAGTTCGCGGACCGCCACGGCCAGCACGCGTCTGCCGTCCTTGGCCAGGTCGTCGGCGGCGTCTCCTGGGCTTCCCGGGCCGGCTCTCCGGCCGAGAGGAGCGGCATGACGGCTTCCGGGGCGCCCTTGACGATGACGGAGGGTCGGCCGCGCCCCGTGTTCTGGACCACCGACATGCGGCGCAGGCGCGGGTCGAAGCGAAAACAGGCACTGCGGTCGGCGTCCCGGTCAGCCGGGTCGATCGGCACCGCGTGTTCCGCGGCCCCCTCCACCAGGGCTATCTCGGTCGGATCGCCGAGCAGTGTCCCGTCGTTCTCCCGGGCAACGGTGGTGCACAGGGCGGCATCGCGGACGAGTTCTGCCGCTCCGGGTCCGGTCATCGTGCTGCCCTGCGGCGTCCACACGGAGTGGAGGTGCATCTGGTTGCGGGTGAGAGTGCCGGTCTTGTCGGTGCAGATGACGTTGGTGCAGCCGAGGGTCTCGACGGCGCTCAGCCGCTTGATCACCGCTCCTTGCCGGGCGAGTGCGCGTACGCCGACCGCGAGGGCGAGAGTGATGGTGGGCAACAGCCCTTCGGGAACGTTGGCCACGAGCAGGCCGATGGCGAACATCAGGGAGTCGGTGAGCGGCAGTCCCACGGCGACGCCCGCCACCAGGAACACGGCCCCCAGGGCGACGGCGACCGCGGCGATCAGCCAGGCGACCTTCTTGACCTGCGTTTCCAGCGGGCTGGGCTCGCGGCGGGTGCGCTGGCTGAGAGCGGCGATCCGTCCCAGCTCGGTGTGGTCGCCGGTGGCGAAGACGATCGCCTGCGCCTGGCCTTCGGTGGCGGTGGTGCCGCTGAAGACGAGGTTGGGTTCCTGCAGGAGCGAGACGTCTTTCAGGCCGGGGCCGGCGAGACGTTCGACGGGTGTGGACTCGCCGGTCAGCATGGACAGGTCCGCTTCGATGCCGCCCTCGGTCAGGCGGGCGTCGGCCGGTACCCGGTCGCCTTCGTCCAGTACCAGGAGATCGCCGGGTACGAGATCACGCGCCGGGACCTGCCGGGGCTGTCCGTCGCGGATCACGTGGGCCTGCGCGGGGAGGCAGCGGGCCAGGGTCTCGACGGCCTTCTCCGCCTGCTGTTCCTGGACGAGGGCGAACGCGGCGTTGACGAGCACCACGGCGACGATGGCCCACCCGAGGACGTCGATGTCGGCGAAGAAGGCGAGGGCGGCCGCGGCCCACAGCAACAGGGCCAGAGGGTGGACCAGCTGCCTCAGGAGCTCCCGCAGGATGCTCGTGCGGGCGGTGCGGCGGACCTCGTTCGGTCCGTAGACGGCCAGCCTGCGTTCCGCCTCTCGGCCCGACAGGCCCAGGGGGCCGGTGTGCAGTTCGCGGCGGAGCAGGGGCAGGGGCTCCAGCGGGTCGGGCGCGGCATCCGTTGGCAGGTCCTGGTCGGCGGCGGTCTCAGTCATCGCAGGCTCCCTGCCCGGGGCGCAGGCGGCCGGACCACTTGGGCTCGACGCTCTCCCACTCGCGTTCCCACTCCTGTGCGCTGCGTGCGTTGACCAAGCGCAGGCGTACGTAGAGGACAGCGCCGGCTACGAGTGCGATCCCGACAAAGGCTCCAGTGCCGAGGCCGATGGCCTTCAGAGCGATTTCGGGCGTGCCTGGCGGGGTGGTCGTCGTGTTGCCGTCGTCGTCGGCCCAGAGGCTGACGGTGTCGCCTGTCCGGGGCGCCGCCGTAACGGGAACGGTTTCCGTGTGGACGCGGTGTGCGGGATCCCGCCAGGTGGCGCGGGCCATGGTAATGGGGCGTGTGCTTGGTCCTGTCCCGGCCCGGTACGTGGTTTCACCGACCGTCACGGCCGTGACGACGTGGCGATGACGTGCGGTCTCCGCCGTGTCGCGGGCGGCGTCCGTCCATGCGGCTCGGCCGGCCGCGACGCCGCAGATCACAGCCAGCAGGCAGGCCAGCACGAAGGCGGCTCGGAGGCGGGTGCGAGTGCGGTCGGCGTCACGACGGAGCGGGTTTCCTCCTGCCGCCGGCGAGCGGTGGTGCATGGCCGCCTCCGAGAGGTAGGTGCCGGCCCGCCCGCTCAGGCGGCGAGCTCGGCGCTGATGTGGTGGGCCCATTCCTTGATCCGCTCGGGGTTGCGGAAGTCTCCGCCCTTGCCCTGACGGTTCAGCGCCTTGGCGAGGAAGCCCGGGGTGTGGGCTGTGATGCTGCCGCCGAAGGTCATGTGCTCGCGCGCGCCCACGAGCTGCATCTGCCGGGCGACGGCGGCGACGGGAGGGATGTCGTGTTCCTCGGCGGAGCGGTCGAGCGGGCCGCTGCTGAACATCCACACGGGGCGGTGCCGCAGGGAGTCTGCGTTGCGTTCGGCGCAGTGCTTGGCCTTGGTGCTCCAGTGTCCGGCGTAGAGGGCGCCTCCGAGAACGACGGCGTCGTAGGCGCGGACGTCGTGGATGCCGTCGGCGGGCAGGACGACGGCGTCGAGGCCGTCCTCGCGGAGGGTCTTGCCGATCTGTTCGGCGATGCCGGCGGTGGCTCCGTGCTTGGTGCCGTACGCGACCAGGACTCGCTTGGTGCTCATGTCGAGTGCTCCTTGCTGCCGGGGTGCGGGGCTGATGCCACTGTCACGCGGTCGGCGGCTGGTCCGCTTGGGCCGGACGGCTCCCTGCGGGGACCATTCGGTCCTCCCTGTAGCAGCTCTCCTCCGCGACGGCCACGTGCTGCTTGACGGCGGCGAGGCTGTCGGGGGCGACGGAGATCGAGTCGATCCCGGCACGGACGAGGAAGGCGGCGTACTCCGGATCGTCGCTGGGACGCTGCCCGCACAGGCCTACGGGACGGCCCAGCACCTGGACGCGCGGAAGTAGGATCCGGATCAGAGTGGTCACGGCCGGATCATTCTCATCGAACACGTGGGCGAGGGCTTCGGAGTCGCGATCGACGCCTAGGGTGAGCTGGGTGAGGTCGTTGCTGCCGATGGAGAAGCCGTCGAAGCGCTCGGCGAAGTCCTGGGCGAGGAGGACGTTGGCGGGGATCTCGGCCATCACGTAGACCTTGAGGCCGTTCTCCCCTCTCCGCAGGCCCTCACCGGCCATCACTTCGAGGACCTTGTCGGCCTCTTCCAGGGTGCGGCAGAAGGGGATCATGACGATGACGTTGGTCAGGCCCATCTCATCACGCACCCGGCGAAGGGCCTGGCATTCGAGGGCGAACCCTTCACGGTAGCCGTCGCTGTAGTACCGGCTGGCACCTCGCCATCCGATCATCGGATTGGCCTCCACCGGCTCGAAGGGCCGGCCTCCGAGCAGCTTGGCGTACTCGTTGGTCTTGAAGTCGCTGGTGCGGACGATGACCGGGTCGGGCCAGCGGGAGGCGGCGATCCGGGCGATCCCGTACGCGAGGTGGTCGCAGAAGTACCGGCCGCGGTCGAGGTAGCCCTCGGTGAGCTGGTCGACGGCGCAGCGGTCGGACGCGTCCAGGCGCTCGGGGTGCAGCAGGGCCATGGGGTGGACCTTGACCTGGTGGGCGACGATGAACTCCAGGCGGGCCAGGCCCACCCCGTCCGCCGGCAGCCGACACCAGCGGAAGGCTGCGGACGGGTAGGCGAGGTTCAGCATCACCCGGGTGCGCGTGGTGGGCAGGGCCGACAGGTCCGTCTCCTTCTCCACGTACGGCAGCCGCCCCGCGTAGACCTCGCCCCGGCTTCCTTCGGTACACGAGACGGTGACGTCGGCGCCGTCGCGCAGGAGCTCGGTGGCGTCCCCGGTGCCGACGACCGCCGGCACCCCGAGTTCCCGGCTGACAATCGCGGCGTGGGAGGTGCGGCCGCCATGGTCGGTGACGATGGCCGCAGCACGTTTCATGACCGGTTCCCAGTCCGGGTCCGTGATCGAGGTGACTAGGACGGCTCCGGCCGGGAAGTGGTCCAGGTCCACGGGCGTGTCCATCCGGCACACGGCACCCGCTCCGATGGCTTCGCCCACCGCGATGCCCTCGACCAGGGCACCGCCGGGCACGACGGTCAGACGACAGCGCCGCAGGGTCGTGGTGCGCCGTCGGGACTGCACGGTTTCGGGCCGGGCCTGCACGATCGCCAGGTCGCCGGCGAGGCCGTCCTTCGCCCACTCCAGGTCCATCGGGCAGCCGTAGTGGTCCTCGACGGCGACGGCCCACTCGGCGAGCCGGCTCACCTCGGCATCGGTCAGAACGCGCCGGGCCCGCTCCTCGCGTGTGGCGTCGACCGTGTCGGTCAGCCCGTGCTCCGCGTAGACGGCCTTGCGGCGCTTGGCGCCGATCCGCACGTCGATGACGGGCATCAGGGCAGGGTCCTTGATGCCGGGCTTGAAGACGGTGTACTCGTCGGGGTCCGTCCGGCCGCTGACCACGGTCTCGCCCAGCCCCCAGGCCGCAC
Source organism: Streptomyces sp. AB3(2024) (assembly GCF_041862025.1). Taxonomy (NCBI): domain Bacteria; kingdom Bacillati; phylum Actinomycetota; class Actinomycetes; order Kitasatosporales; family Streptomycetaceae; genus Streptomyces; species Streptomyces sp. AB3(2024). The sequence goes on along the minus strand of NZ_JBGWAB010000103.1, from coordinate 4,542 downwards.
TGACCACGACGACGTTCGGGAAACCGCTCTCGGGGTCGAGGGTGAAGATCACGCCTGCCCCGGCGAGATCGGAGCGGACCATCACCTGGACACCGACGGACAGGGCGACCTGGAGGTGGTCGAAGCCCATCCGCTCGCGGTAGTCGATCGCGCGGTCCGTGTAGAGCGAGGCGAAACAGCGGTGCACGGCGGTCAGCAGTTGTCCGGTGCCGCGTACGTTCAGGTACGTCTCCTGCTGACCGGCGAAACTGGCCTCCGGCAGGTCCTCGGCCGTGGCGCTGCTGCGCACCGCGACCTCCGGGTCGCTGCGGCCGGTCTCCCGGCCGAGGGCCTCGTAGGCGGCGACGACCTCGGCACGCAGCGAGTCGGCCAGCGGCTCGGCCGTGATCATCGACCGGATGCCGGCGCCCACGTCCTCCAGCGCGGCTCCCTCGTGGAGGAGGTCGAGCTGGTCCTGGATGCGGATGCGCAGCGCGTGTCCGTCGAGCAGATCCTCGTAGGCATCGGCGGTCGTGGCGAAGCCGGGCGGCACTCGGACCCCGGCTGCGGCGAGCTGTACGGTCAGCTCACCCAGTGAGACGTTCTTCCCGCCGACTCGGCTCACGTCCGCGCGGCCGAGTTCGGTGAACGGTATGACGCGTCGCGTGTGTCCCATGACGTACTCCGGGGCTGCAGGCTGGTGGCTCAGTACGGCAGCGGGCGGCCGGAGGGCGTGCGCAGATCCAGCGGGGCAGGCCTGCGCGGGCCCTTGGGCCGGGTCCGGATCCGTATGCGCTGCATCGTGGTCACCCTCTTCGGGGTAGCGGCGCCGGGCCGGCGCCCCGGGTTCCACGATCACTCCGCCGGGCGGCCGGGCGCAGTGCCGAGGGGGCCACTCGCGCGGGGCCGATCGGGCCGCCCCGGCAGGGGCCGATCGGCCCAGATGCGGTAACCGTGCGGCAGGCCGAAGGCGGCGGGGCTTCGTGCGGCCAGCTCGGGGCGGGGCCGTGAACGCCGGGGTGACGCGCCACCGGAGCCGCTCCGCTCCCGTTCGCCGGACGTGAAGCAGGTCCGGCAAGGCCGTCCTGGCCCGCCGACCGGGCCGGGTGGCCCCTGCGGCATGCACCGCGCGGCCCTCGCGGTCACGGTGGCCCACCGAGCAGGGTGGATGTGAACGGTCGGAGGCAGACCATGAGCATCATGCACAGCGTCCTTGAGGAGGACTCGACTGCAGGCCGCTCCGTCTCCGCAGCCGTGGCGGTGGTTATGGGCGACCGGCTCGACTCCGCCCCTACCCGGCTCCTCGACCTGTTCGCACCCCACGGCAGCCGAACCCCGCTCGCCCCCGCCCGCTGAGGACCCCGCCATGACCTCCACCCCGTACACCGTCGCCGACGTGATGACCAGCAAGGTCATCGCTGTCACCCCCTCGACCGGTTTCAAGGACATCGCCGCCGCGATGAGGCGGTGGAAGGTGACCGCCCTCCCTGTCGTCGAGGGCGAGGGCCGCGTCGTCGGCGTGGTCTCCGAGGCCGATCTCCTGCCCAAGGAGGAGTTCCACGAGCACCGACCGGGCCTGATCGAGCAGATGCGCCGCCTCGGCGACACCGCCAAGGCCGGCTCCATCTGCGCCGAGCAACTGATGACGGCCCCCGCGGTCACGATCCGCCCCGACGCCACCCTCCCCCAGGCCGCCCGCCTCATGGCCGGCCGGCACATCAAGCGCCTCCCGGTGGTCGACGCCGATGGCACCATCAAGGGCATCGTCAGCCGCGCCGATCTCCTCAAGGTCTTCCTCCGCACCGACGAAGAACTCACCGAAGAGATCCGCCGGAGCGTCATCGGGCGCCTCTTCCCGATCTCCCACGACGGGATCACGGTAACCGTCACACAGGGAGTGGCCTCCCTGACCGGCAGGGTGCGGGACGACCACTTGATTCCCATGGCCGAACGGCTCGCCCGGTCCGTCGAGGGCGTCGTCGACGTCCGCTGCCGACTGGAAGTGCGCAACACACCGTGAGCGTCGAAATGCCGACTGCGGCAGTCATCACCGGACGCACACTGCCGAGAGCACGCCCCGTGACCGTGGGGACGACGGCCTTGAACGGCTCGGATCCGTCCGCGCCGACCGTCGGCCATCCCGCTCGCAGGCCGACCCCGATCGCAAGCAGGAGCTCCGCGAGGAAGAGCAGCAGGCCCGGCTGTGAACCCCGCATGCACATGACGTCAGGCTGTTCGAGCATGGAAGTCGGGGCAGACGTGTCGTTGTCCACGGAGGTGAGCGCGATGATGCTTGCAGCGCGGCGCCGGACAGGCGGGCCGGTGAAGCAGAAGCAGTACGAGGGGACAGCGCGCATGGCCAGGCCCCAGGCGCTCAATGCCCGGCAGGCAGTACGCCTGCCGGAGGTCAGCGGCATGACCGAGGCACTGCGATGAGCACGGCCGGAACGCCGGATCCCACCACCTTCGGGACTGCCGTCGGCGGCGGGGGATCACAGAGTCCCTCCGGTCCGGCAGTCGTCACCTTGACGATGAATCCCACAATCGATCTCTGCTGGGAGGTCGAGCGCCTGGAGGCCACCGGCAAAAACCGTGCGAGGGTCAGGTCGGTGGCCGTTGGGGGCGGAGGGATCAATGTGGCACGTCACGTCGTGCGGTTCGGAGGACGGGCCATCGCCGTCCACACCGCCGGAGGCGAGGTCGGCCAGCGCCTCGACCGACTGCTGGACGAAGAGGGCATCGACCACGTCGCCGTCGGTATCGACGACGACACCCGCGAAGCACTCGTGCTCTTCGAGGCCGAATCGCGCCGCAGCTACCACGTCGTGCCACCCGGCCCGCGACTGCACGAACGCGAGGGACAGCGGTGTCTGGAAGTGCTGGAGCGGCTCGTCGGCAGTCGCCCGTACGTCGTGGCCAGCGGCAGCTTGCCCGGGGGCTTGCCCGACGACTTCTACGCGGCTGTCGCCCGCAAGGTCAAGGAAGGGGGCTCCCGGCTGATCCTGGACACCTCCGGGCCCGCGCTTCGGGCAGCGCTCGCGGAGGGCGTGTTCCTGTTCAGGTGCAACCGGACAGAGGCCGAGAGCCTGACCGGCCAGGTCGTCAGCGGCTTCGACGACGCCCGAGCCCTCAACGAACATCTGCTCGCCACAGGGGCCGCCGAGATCGCCGTCACCACCCTCGGGGCGCTCGGCGCACTGTGCTCGACCGGCCGCGGCCACACCGAGCTCTACGCGCCGCCGCTGCCCGGCGAGCCCTTGAGCGATGCAGGGGCGGGAGACAGCATGGTCGCTGCTCTCACCACACAGCTCGCCGCCGGAGCGGATCCCGTCAGCGCCTGCGCCCTGGGGGTGGCCACAGCCGCCGCAGCAATGCTCACCCCCAGCACCGAACCCTTCGACGTGGACATGGCACTGTCCCTCCGCTCGCAGGTGAGGACCACCCCTGGCTGAGGAACGTCCTGCCGCATCCGGTCTGGGTCCGTGATCGTCCCCTTCTTGCCATACGCCACCCCCGGCTGCGGGGTGCCACCGCCCAGCGGCGCCCTCACACCGTCGACGCGTAGTTCCGGCACGACGGCCGACGCGGCTGCAGGACCCGCCACGGCCACCAGGAAACCCGCCGCCGAGGCCGCCGCCGACGCTCCGTGCCCCGGGTACCGACGTCGTCGCATCACGCACTCCCGCCGTGGCTCCGTAGGGCAGAAGGAGGTTCTGGCACACATTTCGTGAGGACGATCACTGGCCCTGGGACTCGTCACCACTGAAGGACGTGCCGTTCAATCAGCCCAGCCCTCGATGTTCGAGCACGACTCGTAGGAGTAGCGCGTGTCGCGGTCCCACTCCTCCCCGGTGATGCGTTTGTATGCCCGGTCCGGTGTGTAGAGCAGGCGCTCGGCCCAGACGAGGTCGGTGGCGTAAGGAGTGAAGGCCGCAGGGTCTTGGAGGACGCTGTCGAAGACGGTGCGGCCGGCGGCGACGACAGCGGCACGGGTGTAGAGGAAGGCGTCATCGGACAGGTTGTGTCCGTACTCCTTGCGGTCCAGCTGGTAGAGCGCCCATGACAGTTGCTCGGCGAACCCGATGACCAGCGACAACGGGTAATGGACAAGGCGTTCGGTCACTGTGGCGGCAAGGAGTTCGGCGTCAGGGTCGGGTGCCGTGGGCCTGCAGTCCTCGATGAGCTGCCAGAAGGCGTCTTCGTTCATGCTGGCGAGCATGCTGCAGCGGTCTGACAGTCCTGTCTGCCGGGTTACCTGTTTGCTGCCGCGGCGAGTAGGACGCGCTTTCGGAGAAGGGGGAGCTTGGCCCGTCCGAACATCTGGCGCTTGATCATCTTGATGTGCCTGACGCGGCCCTAGACGGGGCCGGAGTTCCAGCGTGTGCTCAGGCCCTGGAGCGCGGCATCCCAGTCTCTCTCCAGCCCGGTGGCGAAGGTATGCAGGCGGGGCAGGTCTGAGGCTGATCCTTTGGAGTGGACACCCTGACAATGGATCTTGATGGTCCAGGGAGGGATGTCCACGTGGGACGCAAGTCTCCGTATCCGGAGGAGTTCAGGAAGGAC